>CAZRKO010000044.1:5129-10107 GCA_964600445.1 uncultured archaeon | reverse complement strand
AGAAAGTGTTTTTGATGAATGCTTAGCTTGTGGTCGATGTGAGGCAGATTGCATGAAAGATGTCTCCCCATTAACCTTAATAATGTATGCAGCAAGGGAAAAGATCCGAAATGAGAAATACAATTGCAGATCTGGTCGTGGTCCAATTCAAGATACAGAAATTAGGAATGTAGGAGCGCCTATAGTCCTAGGAGAAATTCCTGGTATTGTGGCAATTATAGGATGTGCTAATTATTCGCATGAGATTCAAGAATTATATTTGTTGGCAGAAGAATTCTTAATCCGCAATTATATTGTATGTGTTTCTGGATGTGCAGCGATGGATATCGGACTTGTTAAAGATGAAGACGGCAAGACATTATATGAAAGATTTCCGGGTGATTTTGACAGAGGTTGTTTAGTAAATGTAGGGTCATGCGTAGCGAACACCCATATTACTGGAGCGGCCTGTAAAGTAGCAAATATTTTTGCAAGGCGTCCATTAAGAGGAAATTTTGAAGAAATCGCCGATTACATTCTTCATCGAGTTGGAGCTGTAGGTGTTGCATGGGGAGCTTACTCTCAAAAAGCTGCCAGTATAGCGAGTATGGCTAACGGTCTTGGAGTTCCCGCAGTAATCGGACCTCATGGTGCTGAATACCGAAGAATGTACATAGGTAAATCTTATGACGATGATAGTTGGAAAGTGTGGAATGCTAGAGATGGTACTGCCGATCATTTAGTTGGGACTGGTCCTGAGCATCTATTAACAACTGCTGAAACTATTGAGCAAGCAATTTGTCTCGTAGCAAAATTATGTATAAGGCCAGCAGATAACTCTAAAGGCAGAATGATTAAGTTATCTCACTGGCTTGACTTAGAACGCAAATATAAGGGAGTCAATTTACCAGCAGATTTAGTAAAATACATCCGTGTAGAAGCTGATATTCCTATTAACATGAAAACTGAAATCCTGGATTACCTGAAAGAGAAAGGTTGGGAACCAAAAGAGATTATCGATCCAACCTTACTTGAGAGGCTTTGCCACAAATAAACCTTATTTATCTTTTTTCTTTTTTAATTTTCTTTTTTTTCTATAATTAAATTAATAACTAATTTTCGTTGATTTTCTTAAAATTTAAGGTATTGAGAAACTCTATTAATCTTTCTGCAAATCTTTTAAGATTGCTTCCATTCGAATTGTTACATTCTTTCTCAAGAACCCAAGATGATCGGTTGGAATATAGAATTTATCCTTTTTAATACCTTGAAATAATTTATCGGCAACTTCTTGAGGAGTAATTCCATTCTCAATCGCTTGTTGATACAATTTTATAATTGGTTCAAATTCGGGATTTGCTTTTAAATCATATCGTAGTTCTTCTGGTCGATTTCGCTCACTCTCCGTTAGCATTGTTTAAACAAAACCGGGACATAAAGCAAAAACTTTTATTTTTGGACCGGATCGCTGCAATTCATGATTTAAAGATTCAGAAATCGTAACTACAGTGTGTTTTGTAATACTATAAATTCCAACTCCTAATACTGGAGTAATTAATCCCGTAATGGATGCGGTATTAACAATATGACAATCAATATCTTGTTTAAGCATGATCGGAACAAACACATGAATCCCATTAATTACACCCATTACATTTACCCCTAAAATCCATTCCCAATCAGCTAATGGATATTCCCAGATATTCGTTGATGTTTTTGTAGCAAAACCAACTCCCGCATTGTTAACTAAAAAATGTACTGCTCCAAAATTATTAAGAGTTTCTTGAGCCAAATCTTTAACATCATCTATTTTTGAAACATCTGCCACCACACTCATAACTTCTGTTCCAGTAGATCTTAATCCCTCTTCTACTTGAGACAATGTTTTTTCTTCAATATCAGAAAGAACAACTCTCATACCCTCTTCGGCACATTTCTCAGCTATACCGCGACCTATACCACTCGCAGCGCCAGTGATAACGGCAACCTTATTATTGAAGTCTATCATAATATCTTAATCCTGTTTTTTTTGTTTTGTTTTGAATATTAACTAAAATTAGATAATAAATATTTAAAAAACTAATTATTCCTTTAATAACTGCATTACATATTGAATTAACAAACGTTTGATGAGCTATGGATAAACAATTGTTAAAATTATCAAAATTATGTGAGCATTGGGCAAATCATAATGATTCTCATAAAGAAAATTTTTTAAAGTGGAGGGATATCGCTAAGGAAAAAGGATTAGATTCGATAGTTGAAAAGCTAAACAATGCTATTGAAATGATGGACAAATGTAGTGAAAATTTGCTTGCGATAAATAATGACTTAAAATAGAATTAAGAAATCACTTTAATATTAAACATAAATTTGAAAAAAGAGAAAGTTTGAGAAACAATTAGTTATACAAACATATTTATAAGCGGAAGCAATTGTTCCCTAAAAAAATCTAACTTTTCATCAAGTAATTCTGGTTTCTCTGAAAGAAGCCAAAGATATACAGGAATTTGTAAATCAGAATACTCAAACAATTTCTCTCCTCTCATCGCAATGCCATTTAATGGAAGTTCAAGGACTATCGTTCTTTCCCGGATTAATCCAATTGAATGATGAAAGTTTGAAAGCGTTTGAAGCAATAGAGCAGTGTTGTTAATCAAACTTTCGTCTGTAGTATTTTTTGTATAACTTCCAAAAATTAAGCCATCCATTGAAATAATACTAATAGCTCTTCCTCCAATTTGAGTACAGAAATCTTCAAGAATATGTTCAACTATTTCAGAGGTCTCAGAGACTTTCATAAGAGCAGCAGAGAACATTTGCATGATTGTAGGTCGCTGGAAAATGCTGGTATCATAATAGTCAAGTTTGAATTTATCAAATTCATCTATAACAGCATTAAATTTGCTTTTCACGGAATCTATATTTTTCTGCCACTGAAGGGTTCTCCGGATATCTTGATCACTTTTATGAAGGACAATCGCTAAAGGTGGATATTCTTTTAAATCATCTAAAACATTCAAAACTTGCTTAAAGTAGTTTGCTGATTCTGAAAATCTATCCACATCCTGCGAATCTATCACATACAAAATTAAATCGACTTCACCGAAATATAGTTCAGGCTTGGAAAAGTACATCTTCTCGCGGTATTGAACTTGTCCTCCGAGATCCCATGAGATAATTGGATACCCAAAAAAATCTAATTTTTCACGTTGGACTCCACGAGTAGGCATTAAATCCTTTATAATCGAAAATTTGTCTTCTAAGACTGCTAGTATGGAAGTTTTACCACTATTATCAAGTCCAATCATAAGGAGTTTCTTTTGAGATTTTAACTGTGCTGTTACTGCCTTTTCAAGAACTTGGGCAATTTTAATCCATTTAAGAACTATTGCTTCTGGAATACTTCTAATCTCTGGTGGACTTTCAACCTTGAGATCCGCTAAATTCTGAATATTATTAATCCTATGTTCTTTTAGTGCTTGAGCACTTACATTATCTATACCAATGAGTGTGTCTGGACGAAACCCTAAAACTTCTTCGAGTTCATTTATTATAACATTACTCTTAAAAAAATCCTTAATTTTTTGGTCTTTATCTATTTCAGACATGGGACATCGATTAAAATTTCTTTTTTTCTTTCGTATAAGTAAAAATTAGTAATTTTAGTTAAAAAAATCTTTCATTTTCTAATTATAATAAATGAATTAATTAATAAATAATTCCATTTCAAATTAATTTGAACATTTGATATTTTGCGGAGAATACTGATATAATACAAAATTCGACCACTTTTTACTTATTTCCTTAAAATGATTAATAAAAATCTTTTTCTTTTAGGAAAAAGATAGTTATTTATAATAGAAATTCGATATAACAATTAAGAAAAGACTGGTAAGGTAATATACGTGTCAGAAAGACGCTCTGAAAATATTGTCATTTGCATAGATACTTCAAGATCAATGTTTAGAACTGATTATAAACCCAATAGATTGGTATGTAGTATAAATGCTATTAAAATATTGATTAAAGAAAGATTGAACGTAGATAGTTCCAGCGCATTTTCGATTATTAAGTTTTCAGATAATGCTGAAAAACTAATTGATTTTACAAATTTTGAAACTGAACTTTATGAACCTTTAAGATCCCTCAGTCTTGGAGGAAAGTCTGCTCTAGGAGACGGCTTAGCGCTTTCGATTAAAATGGTCATTGAAGAATTACGAAAAATTATGGCAAAAGCACCTCGAATACTCGTCATCTCAGATGGAAATTACACTCAAAGTGCAATTGATCCAGTGAAAATGGCCCGCCTCGCTGAAGGTTTGGGTATAAAAATTGATTCATTTAGAATTGGTGAAATGTCTCAGCTTAACATATTAAAAAGATTGAGCGACCTCACTGGAGGCAATTATTATTATAATAATTCTCCAGATTCTCTACTTAATTCTGCTCAAAGATTGGCTGATGATAATTTTAAAGTTGCTAGTGCAAAGTCAGAAAAATTAATTGAAAAACCAGAATTTCTCAGAAAAATAGCAGCGAATCTTTTAAGAGTTCAAGACTTAACAAAAAGTCAAGAAACAAGAATAAAGCAATTAAGGGGAGAAGCAGATTATAAAAAATGTACTATTTGTTTCTCTGAAAATAACCCTTACACCAAAGGCTCCTTTTATCTTACTGGCAGATATTGCCCCAATTGTCAGACTCCTTATCACGTACATTGTTTAGCAGAATGGGCATCCTCTCAAACAGATCAAATGTTAAGCGAATCGGGCACGTGTAGATGTCCTCATTGCTTTTATTTGCTAAAAATTCCGTCAGAAGTAACTCAAATTCAAAAGTTAAAAATTTTAACTGGGACTAGTTCCCAAAAAAAAATTGGGGCTCAAAAAGCTGAAGTCGTTCCTGCGGATTTGACAAACATTTCTAATCTAGGTGAAGAAGCTCTTTATAAATCATGTCCCGTCTGTCATTTAATTTTTGAAGAACATCAAGAAGT
>CAZRKO010000044.1:0-5029 GCA_964600445.1 uncultured archaeon | reverse complement strand
TAATTTAAACAAAATTTTTGAGAAATTATGTCTGAAAATGTCCCTTATATTTATGGAGATATTAAAGTAGGAAGAGGAGATTTTGATTTACCGCCCGTTCTTATCGGAACAATATTTTATCAAGGTCAGACTATTATAGATCGGAAAAATCCTGAGATTTTTGATGTAGAAAAAGCGAAAAAAAGGATAAGTACTCAAAAAGCATTAGCTAAGCAGTATAAAATTCCCGATTTGATCGAATTAAACGCAACCACTCCTAGTGCGATGATAAAATATCTCGAATTTTATTTAGATAATTTCGAACCGCCTTTTGTTTTAGGAGGTACTTTTGATGCGAGGCTTGCAGGTATTGAGTATTTAAAAGAGAGAGGAATCGGCCCAAAAGAATATATTTACAACACCATATCAAATCTTAAAAACAAAAAGGAAATTGACGTTATACGCGAAAATAAAATTGATTCCATAGTTGTCTTAATACTTGGTTCTGAAAATATGACTTCTACACAGAGATATAGTTATATAACTCAAAAAAACCAACCTAATAATGTTAGTTTAATTGACGGTTTAAGCAAATTAGGCGTTGATAAAATTTGGATTGATGGAGGTGTAATAACAATGGAAAGTTTAGCTCATATTCTAGAAACACAGCGCTTAATAAGTGAATCCTTGAAACTTCCGGTCGGTACGGCTCCAAACCTTTATTTATTTAAATTCTCATCCCCTCGATTAAATGTCAGATTTCATACTCGATATAGGAGAGCATCTATTATGTTTATTGCATCGTGGTATTCCAATTTTATTTTTTATGGAGCAATTGAAGATGCAAAGGAATGTTTTGCTTCAGCTTCTCAAGCAGTAGAGTTTAAAAACATCGTAAAAGGTCATAACATTAATCTTTTTAAGTAGAGATGAAGTGTTTTATAAAAAGTGATTAGGTAGGCTATGCAAATTTAAATAAAACTAAAGTTTTTAAACTCGTGTATTATTAAATATTTGATAAAATCGATATATTTTAAATGAGATTTTTATGATCAACAATCAAGATAAAGATCAGTTAGAACTCGAGGCAATACAATTAATTGATCAGGCTGAAATATTAGCTAATGAAGGAAAAGGGGAAGAAGCAATAAATATTTACGAAAAAGCAGCTCAAATTTATCTAGATTTTGGAAGTTATATAGAATTAGATAGACTTTTTATACGAATAATTGAAGTTATTTCACATTTTAAAAATCACATCCAAGCAATATATCGATTAAGCTCAATTATCAGAAAGACTGAAGAATTAAAATTATTTGAAATTTCAGCAAAATTACTAATTGAGTTAGCTAATATTTCATATAAAATGAATGATTGGGAATCAGCTGGAGAAAGCTGGGAAAAGGCATCCACTTATTTATACAATACTGATCCTGAAGAATACTATAATCAGTCATCATATCTTTTATTACAAGCAGGACAGGCGTTTGAACGTTCTCCCATAAGAAAAGATCATGGTAAACGCCTGATTCTTAAGGCGTTAATGAAAATTAATAAGTTTGATGAACTTTATGAACAAGAAGAAAAACGTGCTTATCACCTAATAAATAGTAGAGAATTTGAAGCGTCAGCTAACAAATTCTATGATATTGCTAATTATTTTAGAAAAGCTACTGATAATATAGGGAATATATTAGATGAACAAGCATCAAAAGAAACAGTGATTAACGCTAAAGCAAGACTTATTCATTTTGTTGCTGAATATCAAACCCTTGCCGCAATATGTTTGAGAACATCTAAAAATCATAAATATAATGAAAAAATAAAAGAACTCGGTTACGATTCCATCGAACTTTTTAAAAAGTCAATATCACTTATTAAAGAATATTTATTTCCGATAAAATCTAAATTCGATAAAGAAATTATATTAAGAATAACATTTGATACAATGCTATTATCAATTGTACAAGAATTGTTAGGGATAGAAACTCACGATCCTTTAGGTATACTTTTAGAAAATTTAGAAGAAAATTCAGCATTGGTTAAAAATTTGAAAGAAACTCCTTACTTTGCCATCACGGACAGTATTAAAAAAGTGGGCATGATTGAATCAATTAATAAACTTTTAAATGTACATTTAGGCCATTTTGAGAAAATTAAGAATACGCTAATTTCATTTTTTATAGAGACTTAATTATTCTTTTTTCTTAACTTAAGTAGTGTATATTTATTCTATTACAATATATTTTTAAATTTCAATGAATTAGGATATATAATTTGGAATTTTTGCTATTTTTATTCTCTTATAGATTTTCACTCTGTAAGTGAAAACTAGCCTTAAATTTCAGGATTTTATCAGGTAAGCAAATATGAAAATTTTATATATAAATCCTTCTCGTCTTGAATCAGGTTTAGATTATATAATTAAAGGTCCCCCTCTAAATCTTATATCAATTGCAGCTATGGTGCCTGAACACGATGCGAAATTGTTTGATTTTAAGGTACATAAATACCGAGAAAAAAGTTTCCTCAGAGAATTAAACCGACATGACGTAGTTGCAATAACAAGCATGACTCCACAGATCTCATCTGCTTTTGATGTGGCGAAGGATGCGAAAGAGCAAGGTTGTACAACAATTTTGGGCGGCTATCATCCAACATTAGATCCCGAGTATGTCGCTAAACATCCTGCGGTTGATTATACTATTAGAGGTGAAGGAGAACATACTTTTCGGGAATTAATAGATTTTATCGATGGAAATAAAAGGAATGTAGCTCTTAAAGATATAGATGGCATATCATATAAAAATGAAGATGGTAAGATCATTCATAACAAACCTCGGAAATTAGAACCTAATCTAGATAATTTTCCTTTGCCAAGACGCGACTTATTACAAGATAAAAAATATGTTTATTTAGGAACCAGAGTAGCTCTATTAGAATCTTCACGTGGATGTCCTCATTCATGTAAATTTTGTTGTATTATCAAGATGTGGAAAGATCCTTCGCAAAATATTGTGTATCGTACCAAAAGTGTAAAAAGAATTATGCAAGAAATTTATGATGTTGATTGGCGCAACGATTTTATTTTCTTTTGTGAAGACAACTTTACTATTAAGGTTAAGCGTACGAAAAGGATTTTAGAAACGATGATTAATTCTGGCGTTCCGAACAAAATGTATTTTAGTTGTCAATCTAGGGTTGATACCTTATACAGAAATCCAGAGTTGATTGACTTAATGCATAAAGCTGGTATGAGACAAGTTTTCCTTGGTGTTGAAACTGTTCACCAACAAAGTCTTAATGCCATGAATAAAAAAAACACAACTCCTGCAATGACACAAAAGGTAGTTTCAATGTTACAAGATCGCGGTATTTCCATTTTTGGTGGTGTTATCCTCGGATTTCCTGGCGAAACAAAGACTATGGTGCGTCAAACAATACAATATGCTAAAACACTCAAAATGGATGTTGTTCAATTCACTCCTATTACGGCCTTTCCTGGAACAAGCTTCTATCAAGAAATGGATGAAAAAGGACTGATCACAAGCCGCAATTATAAGCATTATGATCTGTTCCATACAATGATGGGAACTGAGCAATTATCAAATAGAGATCTTTATCGTTTAGTAGGTGAAGCCTACGCTGCTTATTATCTCAGCGGAGAATATCTGAAATTTTCTTTAAAGAGATATTTAAATCCATTAAGCAAATATAATTGGATGCTTCGTAATATCCCAAAATTTGCAAAAACTGTTATAAGAAGCGGTTATAAAATGTTCCATACACAAGGTTTTACGAGTTCTATCATCTCTGATGAATTAAAATCAATAATGGAACAATATAAAATTCTAAATAAATTAAGGAGCATTAAAAATTACTCTTTAGTTAATCCAATTGACAAAATAACTTCATTACCCATTAATAACTAATCTTCTAATAATTTTTAAATGTTAAGTTAGCCCTTTAACTTATATTTCTTTTTGATTTTTTCTTTCATTTATTTTAAAGAATCTATTTCTCCCTTTATAATTTTAAAAATATTTTTTTTCTTAAAAAAACAGCATTCTTAGCGGGATTCTCGATTTTTCAGAATTTTTCATGGTTAAAGAACTTAAAAAACTACCCGTGTCCTTTTATATATATATTTTTTATACATAAAATCCAATAAATTAAAAATAACTTTTGAAAAAATTAAATGAGTTCAGGAGTAGTAAAACCCAATTACCAGATTTTCCCAAAAATTGACCTCCCAATTAATGTCCTTTTTAATTTTGATAAAAAGGAGGGTCAAAAATGTAAGTTTCAATTTATTACTGAACTTGTTTCGATGATGTTTAAACAAAAGAGTTCTCAAGTTGCCTTTCGAAACCTCTCAAGTTTAATAGTTTTGTCATTAAAAGAACCCGAAGAGAAATTCGCTGACATTCTTTTTTCAGGAAATAATGGAATTGACTTTAATGATATAGATGTTGAGTTTGAACACCTTTTCACTTATAAATTTGGACACCAAAAAGATAAGTATCTATTAATGCTCAATCGTGTACGCTCAATTTTTAATAATTGTCCAGAATTAACCAATAAACAAAAATTTGATTATTGTGCTATTGAGAGATATTTCATGAAATCGTATTTAAGCTGTTTATAAAAATTTAAGCCAATTAGTATCTGACTTCAAATTCTCATATTCATTTATATCTCCACAATCTCCGAAAAAGTCTTTTTTTCCTAACTTGACAATTCGGATCTTCCAATTTCTGTTTTTTAAACCATAACGAATCGCTCCAGGCACTTCTATTTCACCTCTTTGTGAGGGTTGTTGGTTTTTTAACACATCTAATATTTCATTAGAAAGAATGAACACACCCGCATTATTTAGATTTGTATCGCTACTTCCTTTAGGTGGTTTCTCAATTATATCCAAGCAATATTTTCCTTCACAATAAATTGCAGCACCCTTATAGGGGTCGTCAACATAATTTGTAACCAAAATAAAATCCGGTTTTTCATTCTTAAAAACATCATGAACTTCCTTATATATTTGATAACA
>CAZRKO010000043.1:0-10131 GCA_964600445.1 uncultured archaeon | reverse complement strand
AATTTACGGTTGCATTGTCAATTCCCTCTGCAAATAAAAGAACAAATATCACACCCCATGTAGCACTAAAACCAATTCCTACAAAAGCAAATACTAAAATTACTCCAGTAATATCAGTTACAAATATGAAGAGAAAATAACCCATTGTATTAAGGGTCATTCCAACAATGTAAGCATTTCTAACTCCAAATTTTTGTGCTGCCCAGACCCAAATAGGAGCACAAATGAAGCTCACTATGAATAAAAATAATAATGGATAAGCAGTATAGCCAATATTTAATCCTAGATTATGAATTACGAAAAAGTTTAAACCGAACAAAAAACAGGCTCCCGCTATAGCCCAACTAAATTTTGCTATAACAATACCCATCCAATTTTTATCTTTAAAAATGCGCGACACGATTTCTTTTACTGAAGATGAACTTTTTTTCTTAATATCTAACTCTGATCGAAATTCTTTCATCTCAGCAGATTCACGAATTCCCATACTATATGGGATAAGTAATAAATAAATGATGATAACGACAATCAAAACTGTGCCAATATAAGCAGATACCGTTAATCCTCCTAAAATATTAATTAGTGTCGGGATCAATATTGCACCTACTATTAATATTAATCCACCAATAATACCCCCAATTCCTGCAACCTTCCGCCTTTCAGCAGGTTCCCGAAATAAATCAGGATATAAAGCGGCGTGATTTATCTCATAAAGTGTTAAGGATGACTCATATAAAACCATTATAATACATAACCATATAGCAGCAATTATTATATTATTCGAAATTGGCATAAAACATAATATTAGTAAAATAGGACTAATAATTACTCCAATTATGATCCATGGAAACCTCTTACCATATTTAGATGTGAATTTTTTAGAACGATCCGTCAGATATCCTATTAATGGGTCATTAATACCATCTACTATTGAATAAATCAAATAAATTAAGGGAATTATAGTTAGGGGGATCAAAAGTACTACTACCGCAAAAAATTGAATTTGACTCCACATTGTATATAAAAAACCGGTTATAACGGTATTCAGCGAAAAGAAAAGAGTTCTTTTCGTAGTTATCTTTTCAGAATATTTAATTTTCGAGATATCTGTCATATTTTACACATTCACTACTAATTCTTGTTTTTAGTTTTTTTAAAGATTTAGTTAAAAAAAGTAGAATAAAAAAAAAATAAAATTTTATATTAGAATATTAGCATTTATTTCTATTCTTTATCAGGTGCTTTTCTTCCTAACCATTTCTCATAAAAAGCATCAATATCAGGCAGAAAATTGAAAATTGTTGGATACCCCGGTGGAACAGCCTCAACATCTAACAATGAAAGACATCCAGGACAGATATATTCTCTGAGTTCCTCCCATTCAGGGTCGCACCCCATATATTTAGGATAAAATTCTCCTATAGTTTCCTCGGTATCTCTTACCCTTACCCGACATTTATGTTTCCAGTTTTCACGATAATCTCCAAATTCATATCCGCAATCGCATTTGACGATTCTTTGGCTATCTTTTGAAACTACATATAAATGCTCGTGAAGCGGTAAAAGTATTTTTTCATTCCAAGGGACCCGTTCTTGCAAGATCTCAAGAAGAACCTCAAATCTGTTAGGATCTTTTCTTCCACTAATAATTGGTTTTAGTTCATTCCATGGTAAGTCACCGTCAATCATTCTTTCTAATGTCTTTTTATCATATTGAACCATTTATTTCACCTCCATCTGGAAATCTTCGGGTAGCTTCCAAAATTCTCGAAATTCTTTTCCCCAATATTTAGTAGAAAATTTTAAGCTTTCATAATACATGAGTTTTACAGCCTCATATAGCTTATCTTCAGTTATTTTCTTCTTTTCATATTCCCAGAATTCTTCAAATGTCATCGATTTTTCCATTCTTTCCTTTTTAATTGCCTCTCGACGTTCTTCAGAAGCCTTTTCATCTATATTCCATTCTTCTTTATTCTCATCGTAATTGGCGACCACGCCGTAGATATTGTAAATAAAGTCTTTTGTGTAAATCTCATCATTAAGATCTTTTTTTACACTCTCTAGTTTTCGTTCTATAGGATCTCCGTATCCAGGACCCCCTGATAAGCAATAATGAACAATATCGTAATTATTTAGAGCTATAGGGAAGATTGAACAATTAGCTTTTCTTGTAATTTCTCCCTTTAGCATTCTTTCGAATTCACCGTTACTTGGGTCAGGGTCTCCTAGCGGATATTCTTTCTGGGCTTTGAAAATCTCTTCTAAGTTAGTATCTGTGGCATGAAGACGATATCCTGTTGGGTTCGGATAACCTCCGTGCATACCACCAGTTCCGTGAAAGCATAAACCATCTCGAGCTCCAAAGAATTCTACTCCCCTTGAGAAGGCGACTATCGCTATTCCCGCATAATTCGATCCTCCGCGGTATTTCCCATGACCAGCATTATTAGGTTTAACTTTTCTAGCTAAATAGGGTATACCTCCTTGAAATAGTTCCCATGTCTCTACGTCTCCAAGATCCGATTCCGGATTCCACATAGCATACCCCCAATCTAAACCGTCTTTAACTGCACTTGCTCCTAAGCCCTGGCCACTTATCTCAAATGTAGATAGAGACCATCTTTGACCCTCAAGCGGTCCGGAAGAATAGATTCCCCCTCCCTGAATCGCATCTCCAGTAAAACCGTAACCGGGGACAACTTCTTCTCGATATCCGCGGGAGAATAATCCATAAGAAATGCATTTCATCATCCCTGTGTAGGCAGGAATTAAATTACCCCATGGTGCCTGATATGAGAGATAGGGATCACCGGGATTAGTCCACGTTCCAGGAGGGTACTCTTTCTCTACAGCAAAATATGCTCCATCATTAACCTTATCACCATAAATCAAAATTTGGGTTAAAAGAACCCATTGTCCTCCTTCCATTGCACCTTTTGCACAATTCATGCAGTTTGGTCCGGGTCCACTTGCTCCCTCAAAAGTAAGCGACAATCCGCCATTCTCTTTCACAATGATCTCTATCGGTTGGTTGGAAATTTTATCAATTTTTGCTGTAGGTTGCCAAGCCTCATTCTTCATAGGTATATCCATAAAAGATGCAGCTCTATATCTTCCTGGAATCAGACGTTCTTTTACTCGTTCAATGAGAATTCTTCTTCCTTCTTCTATTGATTCCCTTACAAATCGTTTATAGAAATCGATTCCTTCACGTTGAATAAAGTCGTGAACTGCGTCTCTAATCATCAAATTTCCTGCTAATCTACATTTTTCATCCAACTCCCAATACATTGGAGTTCTAACGGCCCGTCTGGCATTAATCATGTGATCCTTCCAAATCTTATCGTTAGAACCGATCTTGAGACAAGTGTAATACACTCCGTCGTCAAATCTTTGAACGGCAGATATCAAGTCGTGTCCGGGAGTTATACCACCCGTATCTATTTGATGCGTCACACCTCCTGCCCAGCCTATAAGTTCATCTTCCCAGTATAATGGGATAAGCGTTTGCACATCCGTAGTGTGGACATTCCCACATTCAGGATCATTGTTTAGGAAAATATCACCAGGATTAATTCCTACATCTTCTTCATAGTTTTCCCGTATCATGAACTTTATAGCTTCACTCATGGTATGGATATGAACTAAAATGCCAGTCGAAACAACAATCGAGTCTCCTTCAGGTGTATATAAACCAAAACAGAGCTCTCCAATTTCCTTAACAATTGGCGAGGCTGCAACGTGTAGTGCAGTCTCTCTCGCTGATACTATAGCACCTCTTAAACTAGCATAGCAGCGTTCATAATTAAACGGATCTTGTTCTTTTAAGCTAAGCCTATCTAATCCATAATAATATTTTGTTTCTTCAAAAAGTTTCTCACTTTCTTCCAACATTTCTATTAAATTCTTTCCATTCCATCCTATTGATTTTTTCGACATTAATTACACCTCCATATGGAAAATTCTATGTTTATCAAGTTTGACACGATATCCTGGTGGAACCACCAGAGTAGTCGCTGGAGCCTCAATAACTGCTGGACCATCTATAATATTTCCTGCCTTTATTAAACTCATTTCCCAGAGCGAGGCATCATGCCAACCCTTCCCCCAGAAGAGATCTCTGTTCCCTTTTGAAGCTTCATCATCTGGCTTTTCACTACTTAGCTCTCGTTCTGGCAATTTAGGTTTTGGTACTGGCACTATCCCAGTCCCTATCGCTTTAGTTATGTGATATCCGAGTTCTGGACTTGATGTCCCTCTGCGGAATATTTCCTCAAAAAGTTTGTTATATCTTCTGGTGATTTCTATCAAATCTTCAGAAACATAACGATCTTTTTCCGTAGAATATTGACTAGTTAATTCTACAGCAGGTGACTCTACTTCTAAGTCGTCAAACATACCGAAATATTGCATTCGGAGTGAAGGCCTGAATTTCATATCACTAATATCTCTTCCCTCCTTTTCAAACTCTTTGGAAATATTAATTTTTAAATCTGTCCATGTAGAGCTCAACATAGAAGCCGCAAATCCATCCATTCCTCCATCAGGAGGCATGACTAGATCAACTGACCTTTCATGCCTATATGAATGATCTGCACAAGCACAACCGAAAGCAGAAAAAGCCGGCGCCCATTCAGGTATTAAGATATCTTGAAACTTCAAGTCTTGGATGTATCCTGCTACATGAAGGGGACCTCCTCCTCCAAAGGAAATTAAAGTATAATTCTCCGGTCTGAATCCAAGACCTTGAATCATTCCGTTAAGATGGTTTTTCATATTAATCTCTATTAAATCTAAAGCTCCTCTCGCAGTGCTATATGGGTCAGCTTTTAAGGGGTCTGCTAATTGTTCTTCGATATATTTGAAAGCTCGATTTTTATTTAATTTAATCTTCCCTCCCAGAAAATAATCTGGATTAAGATATCCTAGAATTATACTACAATCGGTCATGGTTACAGTTTCTACTCCTGATTTCTCGTTACATACTCCAATTTTATAACCAGCACTTTCAGGACCAAATTCCAATCTGTCAGAAATTTCATTATATCTGACATACATCCCGGTACCAGCACCTATAGAATCTAAAGCTATCATAGGGATGTTTAGTATAAATTTTCCGATGGAACTTTCCCATTTTGCAGGAACATATCTTTCCATAATTAGACCAACATCGAAACTCGTGCCCCCTACATCTGAGGATACTAAATTTTTAATACCATATTTCTCAGCTATAAATTTTGTACCTATCATCCCACCAATCGGACCTGAAACCATAGTAGGTATAAGAGTTTTATGGTAAGGTGAAATTGTCCCACCATACGTAGTTAAAATTCTAAGGGGGGCAGGTACTCCCTTTTCTTTTAATCGTTCAGCAATTGCAATTAATTGTTTTCTCGAAGGTTCAGCGGCATATTGTTCGATAACAAGTGCATTAAGTCTTGGAGTTTCACCTCTTACTGGATTATGCTCACTTGATAAAATAACTGGAACCTCTTTACCCATCTCCTTCATTACTTCTTTCGCAATTCTTTCTACCTGCATTTCATGGCTTGCATTCATGTAAGAACAAAGCAGACACACGCAAATACTTTCTACTCCCTTATCAAGCAGTTCTTGCACAACTCTTCTTGCATCTTCTTTATAGAGTGGAATCAGTTCTTCTCCCCAGAAATTAATTCTTCCTCTAACTCCCTTAATTTGTTTCCTTGGTATAAGTGGTTCAGGATGCTCATGCTCTCTTGCATGTAAGCGCCCTCCATAATCTAACCAAATCCAGCATTGAAGAGCTCTACCCAATCGTAGAAGATCTTCAAATCCGGCATTTACAATGACCCCAATATTGCTATTTCCTTCTCGTTCTAAAAGCCGATTTATCATGGCTGTACCAGAATAAACCAAGGCTTCAACAGATTCGCCTGATTCGGCTAATGTAGTCCCTCTATATTGTAGAGAATCCTCTATTGAATAAAGTATTCCTTCAGATTCCTGATGTGGGGTTGTTTGTGCTTTTCCTACAGTAAAATTGCCCGATTCGTCTATTATGAAACTATCGGTCATCGTTCCACCCGTATCTAATGCAATAGATTTTATTTTAACCATTTTTTTTTCCTTTAATTTGTAAATTTTTATTAAATTTAATTTGATTTTAAAATAAATTATATAATTAAACTATTTTTTTTCTATTGTTATAAATCTTTATACCTATGAAATTTTGACTTTTTAATTACTCCTCTTAGAACCGATATAAATTCAAAATAAATAGGCTAGAATAAATAGTTTTAAATAACTAAAAATACAATTCAATAGTTATAAAATGGAAATGAATAAAATAAAAGACTATGTAGTATATGGGGGAAGAAAGTTTCCTGTAGAAAATGATACTCTAGATTTATGGCTAAAATCTATTGAAGAAATTACAGAAATAGAAGGGCTTGATAATCTCTCGGATTTAAAAAGCTTAGAGTTATCTCAGAATGAGATTTTTGATATTAAAGGTCTAGAAACCCTAATAAAACTGGAAAACTTAGATCTCTCTCATAATTATATGGTTCAAATTGAAGGGCTTGATAAGCTTCAAAATCTTAAAACCATAGACTTGCACTCAAACAAAATCCTTAGTATTGAGGGGCTTGAAAATCTTATAAATTTAGAATATCTGAATTTATGTTATAACGAAATTATTGAAATTAAAGGTCTTGAAAATCTTGTTAATTTAAAAATCTTAATTCTTTCAGGGAATCATCTCACAGAAATAACTGGATTAGAAACATTAGAAAATTTATCAGAACTCCACCTTCACGACTGCCCACTTATTGAAGTACCTAAAATAAAAGGTCCGAAAAATCTAAAGGTACTTAGACTTAATAGGACGAGAGTTTCTAAATTAAAATCTCTTGAAAATGCAAGGAACTATACATTAAAGATAAAAGATACACCAATTACTAAAGAAATTGTTGAAAATTTTGGAGGGATCATTGGCGATGACGGAACACTTCATAATTTACCTGAAATTTTGAAAAAATGTGGTATTTAGCATGAACAAATGTTTCAAGCCCAAAAAAGGTCTTGTCTTTTTCTCTGAATTGTTTCAAATCATTCTTATGTTTTTATCATTAAACTTATTAATAAATTGTTTTATTAGATGAATAGCAAAAAGGAGTCAAGCTTTAATCAAAAAATTCTTGAAAATAAAAAAACTTCAAAGTCCCAAATATGGACTAAAATTAATAATATAGGGTTAAGGTATAATTTTCATTTATGACGCTGAATAAAAATACAGATGAGATTAAACCACATTACATTATCAAGCTGTGCATCTTAGGTCAAGGTGGTGTGGGCAAAACTTGTATTTGTAGAAGGTTATGCTATAATACTTTTGATACAAATACCCAATTGACGATTGGCGTTGATTTTTATACTTATGATATGCCGATACTAATTGGAGGGGAGGAAAGATTTATTAGACTCTCATTGTGGGATTTTGGAGGGCAGGAGCAATTCCGAAAACTTTTTCTTTATTATCTTAGCGGCGCAAACGGTATTATGTTGGTCTTTAGTTTAGTAAACATTCAAACTTTACTTATGTTGGATTGGTGGTATGATAAGCTTGTTCAACATAATCATAAAGATACACCACGATTTATTATTTGTACTAAAAGTGATTTAATAAATACACCAGATGCCAGCACCCTTATAGACGATTTAGTTATTGATCGTTTTCTTAAAAGACATAATGAATATAGCTTTATTAAAACGTCTTCAAAAGATAATCATAACATAGAACCTAGTTTTAAAGAACTGGTTAGAAAAGTTTTAAACCATTATAATTTCCACTATGATAAAATTCTATAATTAGCTTACGTTTTATGATTACTTAAGAGTAAATAATAATCAAAATAAATTTAAAAATTCACGATCAGATAAAAATCCTTTTTGCTGCATAATACTTTTTATTTCATCAACAATATATTGAGACGATTGTTGTTCTGAAATAGTTACTTCCAGTACTTTTATTTTATCCTTGAGTTCATTTATTAGCTCTAATTTTGCCTCTAAATCACCGTTAATATTGGAAATTTCTTTTTCTTTTTGTTCAATGGTTTCTCTTAAATTTTCAATATCTTTGTTTTTTTGTTCTAAATCGGATTTAAATCTCTCGATTTCTCTATTTTTTTGGCTATTAATGTTTTTTAGATTTTCTATTTCATTCTCTTTTTCTACTTCATCTTTTATAGTTCCATCCTTTAAAGTTTCTAATTCATTACTTTTTTCAGATGAGCTTTGCTCAATTTTAGCTATTTGATTTGTTAATGAGCTTATTTCTTCCTCTCCATTTTTAAGTTTCTCCTCAGATTCCTTTAGGGCATTTGTTAAGTTTGAAATTTGAACATATAAATCTTTTTCTATAGATGATAATTTACCAGTTAAATCTTGTATTGAATTCTCTTTTTCACTTAAATTTTTTTTCGTTTTTTCTAAATCTTTTTTATTTTGGGCCAATTCTAGTTCTAAATCTTGAATTTTAGCTCTTAAATCTAATAATATTTGCCCATCTACCTTTAGTTTCGTTTCAGGTTTGGATTCTATTTTAGACCAATCAATGCTCAAAATTTACCACCTAATAATTCTCAGACTTTAAAAAATTTTTAATTGTTGATAATGAGTATATCAACTATTAATTTTATAAATATTTCTTTAAATTTCTTTAAATCTAAAGAAATTCTCTATTTTCCTAAAATTAAGTCCAATGTGAACGGAAAAATTCTAACCATTTAAATAATAATTAATTGTTGAAGGATAATAGGCATTTATTGGCTTATTGGAGCTGTTCTAGCTCTTTGTCGGTTAAAAAGCCTTTGAGGTCCATTAATTCTTTAATTCTCTTCATAAGATCACTTTCATTAGATACATTAGTTACGAATACACCAGGGTCTTTAACGTTCGATATTTGGCTATATAGTTCATTAATGTTGTTATTTAATTCTTCAATTTGATTAATTTTATGTTCGAGATCTTTTTCAAGTTTAGCGATTATACTGTCCTTGGTTAAGATCGTGTGGTCTAAATCCTTTTTATTGATTTCAATTTGCTTGGTTTTTTGTTCTATTTCAGTTTTAAACCGGTTCACAGTCACATCCAAATTTTTTGTTGAAGCAGTCTGTTCAAGCTCTTGTTTTAATATCTCAACCTCTCTATTAGTTATCTCTAAATCAGCCCTAAGTTTTTCAATTTGATTCTTTTTCCCTGAAGAGTTTTGAAGGAAATGATTTTTAATGTTTTCAACTTCCTTATTGGTTTTTTCTAAATTATATTTAACTCTCATTAATTCATTATCTTTATTTACGATTTTTTGTTCCAGATCTGTAATTCTGTCTAAGGATACATCAACACTGTCCACTTTTTCCGTAACTTTTGTCTCAGCCAATTTCATCTTCAGATCCGAAATATTATCATTCATAGTTTTCTCAGAAGCTATGAACTTTTCAGTAAGTTGATTGAAACTCTGTTCCGTGATTGTTAATTTTTCTTTGGCTTGTTCTATTTCTTTATTTCTTTGAGATAAATCATGCTCTAAATCATAGATTTTAGATCTAAGGGCTAAAAGATATTTCCCCTCAACTTTTTGCCTTTTATTTGCTTTTATAGTGGCTAATTCCCAATCTATTCTCATACTTTTTAATCTCCTTAATAAAAATATAAACCCTTGTAATTAGGTTATCAAATTAGTTTTATAAATATATCTGTTCTATAATAATAGAAATTCTTATTTTCATATAAAAATTTTACTTCTAAAAATGCTTTCTTAACTATTTTACACACAAAAAAAAGAAGTCTGATTCAATCGTTGCTAGAGAATAGAATTGGTTTTATTAAGATTCTAAGGCAATTTTAGAAATTTAATGGGACTTGGTTTTCTATTTTTTTCTTGAGTTTTTCAAGTTCTTTGTCAGTCACAAATCCTTTAAGATGCATTAACTTCTCAATCTTTTTAATGAGTTTCGATGATAATTGAATTTCATCAGAAATCTTTGAATCGAGGTCCCTAAATTTGGTTGCGATCTCATTTAATTGTTTAGTTTTAGCCTCAAATTCATTTTCAAGCTTCTCGATTTCTGAATCCTTCTTATG
>CAZRKO010000042.1:6793-10374 GCA_964600445.1 uncultured archaeon | reverse complement strand
TGCCCGAATAATTATAAAAAATGCTAAAAAATCTTTCAAATTTTAATTTTTTTTTAAGTTAAATATTTTTTTCAAATGGGATTTTGCGTTAACTCATCTAGTTCGCATCGTTCATACTATTTCAAAACAAATTTAAAAAAAATTTTCAATTTAAGTAAAGATATTTTTTGTGAATTCACCAATTTTTTCAATCCCTTGTTGACCCTCTGGAGCAAAAGCGGCAAATAATGGGAATACGTGAGGCATGTCATCCCAAATATCCAATGTAACATCAATTCCAGCTTTTCTAGCCCTTTTAGCAAGCTCCACAGAATCATCAAGTAAAATTTCAGCTGTTCCTACGAGTATAAACATTGGTGGTAAATCCTTTAGATCCCCATAAAATGGAGAAGCTAGTGGGTTAGTGTAATCGGTATCTCCTAAATATAATTTAGCATCAAACATTAAACCGTCTACTGTTACCATAGGATCGATTCTTGCCTTTATTTTATATGATTCACTTGTAAGTCCTAGATCTGTCCATGGAGAAAGACATACTGCCGCAGCGGGTAATGCTATACCTTTATCTCGTAAATTTATGAGTGTTGCCAATGTTAAGCCACCACCAGCAGAATCCCCTGCTATAATTAAATTATTTGGAACAATTTTTTGATCTTCAATAAGCCATTGATAAGCCGTATATGCATCCTCAACAGCTGCTGGGAAAGGATGTTCTGGTGCAAGGCGATAATCGATAATCAACACACGTGCTTTCGATGCGCGTGAAATTCTAGCCATAAATTCACGATGAGTTATAATTGAACCTAGTATATAACCACCTCCATGCAAATAAAGAATAACATGGTCATTTGCGGCTTCAGGAGCAGAAACCCACTCGGCAGGTATTCCTGCAACATCAACGGGTTCATATTTTACATCTTTTGGAACTTTTACCATTTTAGCCAAATCTTCCATACCAGAACGCTGTTTTTCTACTCTTTCTTTAATATCTTGAACTGCTCGTTCTTTTAATATTTTAATGACAAATTCCATCCCTTTACTAACCATTAATACTTACACCTTTTCTTTTATAGATTTTAATTTTATACGCTTTAAGAATTATTAGTATAAATTTAATTTTAGGCTTTTTAGGCTTTGATGATTATATTAGTTAAATTTGCTAGTTTTAATTGAAATTAGAAAAATTCTTAACTTTTAAATAATTTAAAATAAACATACTAAGGTTTACGTGAGATTTATAACTTAAATGATACAGCCAAAAATGAAGATCCTATCCGAAGTGGCATGGGGAAAACCTGTACTAAAGCTTCTCTCTTATGCTAATCAATTAAACAATAATTGCAAGACTATAATGGTAATACGTCATTCCGCACGAGAGGAACCTGAAGAGCTTACAGAGGTATTTGAAGCCCCTCTTACACAATTAGGGAGAGATGCTGCGTTTGAGTTTGGGAGTCTTTTACCCAATAGTAGAACATATCAAATTTATCATAGCACTATCGATAGATGTAGAGAAACTGCTGACTATATAGATAAAGGCATTAAAAGCAAGAATGGAAAAACTATATTTCATGGAGACATGGAAACCTTAATGACTATAAAATGTAGCAGAGAAAAATTTATTGAATATGTAGAGCGGGATTCTGATCTTTTTATAGATCACTGGGTAGCAGGACATTACCCCCAAAATGAGATCGAACCTGCTATTGACCTTGCCAAGCGTACTGCTTTTGAAATAACTCATAATTCAAATTCAAAAGAACTAAATACCGTAGATATCTATGTAACTCATGACTTCCATGTTTTAGTTTATTTATTCTACTGGGCGGGGATTCTATCAACATCTCAATGGATTCAGTATCTTGATGGATTTATCTTGCAATTTAAGAGAAATAAGTTAAGTTTTTATTATAATGAGGGGAAAAAGGAGATCGGTTATCCACATTGGTGGAAAAACATTCCTCTTACAAATTGTTAATTTTAAAATAAAGACTTCTAATAATTATAATGTAGATATTAAAATACTTTAATATTTAATAAACAAAAAGTTATAATTCAATTATTATTATTTTGTAATAGATATTGAAATAATTCGATTAATACTAATACTTATGCAATAGGTCTTAACATTTGTCAACATTAATGAAAATTGCGAGAGATGGCAAAACAACTAAAGAAATGGAAATAGTTGCCAAAAACGAGCAGGTAGATTTGGAATTTATTCGACGCGGAGTGGCTAAAGGGAGGATTATTGTTCCAAAATCTAATCGGCGTGAATTAGACCCTCCTATAGGAATTGGTAAAGGTTTACTTGTAAAAATTAATGCGAATGTCGGTTCTTCGAAAACGGTGTGCAATATAGAGGGAGAAGTGGAAAAAGCTAAAATAGCAGTTAAATACGGTGCTGATACGGTGATGGATTTAAGCACCGGAGTTACTGAGATTGATGTGAAAAATATTAGAAAAAAAATCCTTGATGAAGTTAAGGTTCCTTTAGGTACTGTTCCGATTTATCAAATAGCTTTAAGAGCAATCGAAAAAAAGGGCGCTATCATTCACATGGATGAAGATGATATGTTCAAGGTTATAGAAGAACAAGCAAAAGAAGGCGTTGATTTTTTTACTATACATGTCGGAGTTACGAAGGAAATAGTAAATTATTTGGTAGATCATCCCAGAACAATGGGAATTGTTTCGAGAGGTGGTACTTTTCATGCATCTTGGATTTTAGAGCATAACAAAGAGAATCCTTTTAATAAAAATTATGATTACTTACTTGATATGGCTAAGGAATACGATTTTACCCTCTCACTCGGCGACGGTTGCCGACCAGGCTCCATATTCGATTCAACAGATTTTGTTCAAATTCAAGAATTACTTGAAATATCAAAATTAGTAAAGAGAGCATGGGATAAGGATATCCAGATTATGGTTGAGGGGCCGGGTCATATTCCCGCGAATGAAGTCGAAAGGAATATTAAAATGCAAAAATCATTGTGCGACGAAGCTCCTTTTTATGTGTTAGGACCATTAGTTACTGACATTGCTCCAGGGTATGATGAAATCGTTGGTGCAATTGGTGGAGTTTTAGCAGGATTAGCAGGAGCTGATTATTTGTGTTATGTTACACCTAGCGAGCATCTTGGATTGCCTAATTTAGAAGAAGTAAAAAGAGGTGTAATTGCCTCAAAAATAGCTGCTCATGCTGTAAATATCGCCAAATATGGAACAAGAGCTTCAAATTGGGATTATAAAATGGATATCGCTCGAAAAAATTTAGATTGGCAAGAAATGATTAATTTATCAATTGACCCTGAATTAGCGAGAGAAGTTCACTTTAGAAACGGTGCTAAGGAATCAGATGAAGTTTGTAGCATGTGTGGAGAATTCTGCGCCATAAAGATTTTAAAGGAAGCCCTTGAAAAAAAAAAGAACGAATAATTAATGGAAAAAAACAATAATATTAATTTACTTATTCCTGATTTTTTCAAAAGAAATTTAAATCAAGCTAATAATTTTTCGAAGCTTTGTTATCATGTCTTTTGAATTCTTCCCGAATAATCTAATCATAGGTTCTTTAC
>CAZRKO010000042.1:0-6693 GCA_964600445.1 uncultured archaeon | reverse complement strand
TTTGTTATCATGTCTTTTGAATTCTTCCCGAATAATCTAATCATAGGTTCTTTACCTTTTGCTCCTGTATCCCATATTATATCAGGAATTTCCTTAATACCTGTCTTATTTATATATTCCTTAATTAACCACTGCATAGTAGAATGCTCTTTTTTCTTGATATCATCCGGTTGTGTCTCTCTAATGAATTCATAGGTTTTTAAATCAGTGTTTTCTTGGATATTTTGAATTAAACTTGGGATATACTTTAAATTCATAACAAAATTAATTGATTTATCAAATTCTTTAGCCGTAAGAATTAATCGCGCAGTATGATCGGAAACTCCAAATTTGATATCACCCGATGCCTTAGAATAACCATTTATAATTGTAATTCTTCCTTCTATACCAGCAATCTCACTCTTATCCTTGGCTTTCGGAAGGGAACCAGAAATATTTAATCTAACTTCAGGGATTAATTTACTAAAAACTTTTTTTTCTGAGATAAAATTATAAATCTCTTTTATCTGGTTCATAACTTCAATCTTTTCTTTAGGAATTGTTAAATCAAGAACTTTCCCCTTATCTGGTAATTCAACAAAGTCTTGAAATTTCTCATTAAAGAATTCTTCAGCTAGGGATATAGATTCTTCAATATTATTTCCCTTACTCAAATAAGCTGTAATAGCAGAAGAAAATACGCAACCCGTCCCATGTATATTTTTTTTTATGTCAATTTTTCTTTTCTCAGATGTTTTAAAGATTTCACTATATCCGTCTTCTGATTTTTTGTTAATGAGAATTAAATCAAAGATAATATTTCCCTCAGATCCCCCACTTTTTATGATAACCGCTTTTTCTCCATTGTAGTTTTCACCATACATTTTATTTAAAATGATAGACGCAGCTTCTTTTAACTTGTCAATATTCTCCATCGTAATATTTTTAAGATCTATAGTAGAATAAAAACTTGCTTCTGAAATATTAGGAGTTAGAATCTTAATCACTGGAAACAAAAATTTTTCTATTTCTAGTTCTATACCTTCACTAGAAAGTCTTTCTCCAGCACTGGAAATAGAAACGGGATCTAAAACAGCAACTAAGTCATATTTCTTAATGTAATTTACAATTAGGTCTAAACTTTTGACATCAGGTATCATTCCAATCTTTACATATTTCACGGGATAATTACTTAAGATGGCATCTAATTGTTTATCCAATTCATCAGAAAGAGATTTATAACCATAAAAATCTGTGGCACTTTGATAAGTTATAGCTGTGATGACAGAAAAAGGATGAACGCCACATCTATCAAATGTTCTTATGTCTGCTTGTATGCCAGCTCCAGATGAAGGATCCGCACCTGCGATAGTAAGAGCAAAATCCATATGATAATAAAAGAAAGATATCTAATAATGCTTTTTTTTTATTGTTTTAGAACCCTGTCAAAAGCCCATTTTGCTTTATCTTCCAAGCCCAATTCTTGATATGATTTGCCGAGATATAAAAAGGCATCTGGAAAGTCGTATCTTTCTTTCACTAACTTGAATAAATGACTAATTGCCATGTCAAATCTCCCTTTTAAGTAAAAAATCTTCCCTTTTAAAAATAAAAAATCCTGTCTTTTAGGCACTGAGAGATTGCTATCATTTATTGCCTCTAATTTATCTAATGCTGCATCATAATTTTTAGATTCAATTAATTCATCAAAAATACTATGTAATTTTAGATATACCATTTTCTCAGCAATTTCTTCTAGTTTTACCTTTTTCTCTTTATTAATCTTGTCTTTTTCCTTTTCTTTTAAATAATCTTTACTTTGATCAATTATATCTTGAGAATATGGGGCATTACATAAAGGGCAATTAGGAGAATGAATTAGCCATTCTTTCAGACATTCATCATGTACAGGATGTTCGTTAGAACATTGACGTAAAATGTCTTTACCTTCAACAATTTCCATGTGACAAATTATACAATTGAGCATGAAAGGGCTTTAAAGTGGTAATTTAAATATTTTAAACAATCAACAAAAATATCAAATATATAATAACAATATCTGTTTTTAAGAATATTGTTTTACCAAATATATTTATGCAAATTCTGATTATTAAAAATTATTGAGGCAGACCTTATGTCAATTAATAAACTCTTTGATGAATTATTCGGTAATTTTTTAAAAATTAATCCTGAAGTTCTTGCGGTAATAATTAGTGATCAAGAGGGATTAATAATCGCAGGTGAAAAAAGTGAAGACATTAATATGGAAATAATTTCAGTGCTGACTACTAAGGTAAATCCAATTTTGGAAAGGATTCGTAATGAGTTTGCTTTTAAAAAATTTGGTACAGCTTCATTTGATACTGATGAGCATCGATTATTATTTATTTCTATAGATGAGAGCATCACAGTATCATTTGTGTTAGATATAATGGCCTCCATTGATAAAGTTTATCCGTATGCTTACTTTTTAGCAGAGAAATCTGCACAAATAATTTATGCCGAATATGGTGATAGTTTTGAATTGACTATCCCCCATTTCGAACATGAAGCCGAACATTCTGAAAGATTAAAAAATCAAATATATCAGATGAGACTAGGAACTGGTGGAGTATTTAGATTCAAATTTATAATTGTTGGTGATTATGAGGTTGGTAAGACTTCAATTGTAAGACGTTTCGTTGATGATAAGTTTTCTAAAGACTATAGAGCTACATTAGGTTTGAATATTCTAACACATTCGCTTGAATTTATGGGTAACGAAATTACCATTGCTTTATGGGACGTTGGTGCCCAAGATTTTTTTAAAAGGTTCAGAAGAACATATTACACTGGAGCACAGGCCGCATTTATTGTTTTTGATTTGACTAATCGTCAATCTTATGAAAATGTAAAAAGATGGAATCAAGAATTCATTGATTATATAGATAATATAGATATGCCAATTGTAGTTGTAGGAAATAAATCAGACCTAAAAAAAGAACGCATAATTGATTATCAAGAGGGTGTTTCACAGGCAAATGAACTATCGAAAGTAGGATCCTCTAAAATTTCCTACATTGAAACAAGTGCTCTAACAGGCGCAAATATAAATGACGCATTTACTTTAATTTCTTATTTTTATATCCAAAAATCAAAAGAATCAGAGGAAGAAATTTTAAAAAATGAATTATCAAGAGAAATAAATTCTATCCTAGAAAAGAAAGAATCACTTATCGTTTCTATAATCACAGAGACTCCATTTTGGAATCCAGCATTACAGATTTTAACGGAATTGAAAGATTTAGGAAATCTTTCAAAAATTAAGGATGAAAAAGAAGAAAAAGTATACTCCTTTTCAAAAGGTTTGGAATTAAAAAGTTACTTGTATAATTCCTTTGACGTATCCAATTCGGACGGTGTACTTTGTATATTTGATGCTCGAGATAAAGACCATATTGATCAAAATTGGAGGGATACAGTAATTAGTGTTATTGAAAAGATTCAAGAACATAAAGTTGTCTTAATTGGTGTAAGAGTATACGAAGCAGTAGATTGGTCTAATTTATTAGAAGAATTTGATGTTAATAAACAGTTAGAACAAAAACTCATATCACTTCTGTTTTTCAAGATTGGGGTTGAGTACAGATTGGAAATTTATGATCAGCTAGAAGTAATGCTCAATAGCATTAAAGAATTTCAGGCTTAATGAATATTACATCCTTTTTCTTAACTATAAAAATAAATAGAGAAATTGTTTAAAACAGCATATACACTCATGGTAGCTATAATGAATAATATTCCTGTATAAAATATCAAAAATCTTGGTAAAAATCTATTAAAAAACCAATTTCCGAAAAATAAATATGAAATTAACCCTAATATTATCAAGATCATTAGGGGTGTATTGTAAATAATTGAAGAAAGAAAAGGATTTGATTCAAATCCTTTACCACTCTCCAAACATAAATATGTTGAGATTAAATCTAATACTTTTAGGATGGCAATGTAAAATATAACACCAATATTAAGTTTATTAATTATTTCCTTTAGGTTGATAAAAGCATCAGGTGTATATTCAGAGAAACTGTTACCTTGAGAAAAATCGTCTTTACTCATGTATATATTTATTATCCTTTTGAACGATTAACATGTTAAAACAATAAAAATTTAACAAAAAGAGGTAATTGTATCATACATTAACACGGATAAAAAGAAAAGAAAAAGCTTTAGATGAATTATGATAAACTTTTTTTTAGGGTTTGATAATAAATCATCGAAATAATACCCCATATGTTATAAAAAATAAGAGTAAAGTAGAAATAAGAAATTATCAAATTTTTTCATAATATCTCTTAATATGAAATTTAGGTGAAATATGATGCTAAAAGGATTTAGAGGAAAATTATTAAAAATTAATTTGACGACTAAAGAAATCTCTACTGAACCGTTAAATGAAGAGATTGCTAAAGAGTTCTTAGGAGGTGCTGGCTATGCCTGTCGATATTTGTATAAAATATTAGATAAAGATACTGATCCGCTTTCTTCGGAAAATGTTCTCATGATTATGACTGGACCATTAAACGGCACGTTTGCTCCCAATATCGGCAGGTGGGTTGTGTGTTCAAAATCGCCTTATACAGGAATTTGGGGAGAGTCTAATTGCGGAAGCTGGTTTGGAGCCGAGGTTAAAAAGGCGGGATACGACGGCATCATTATTACTGGCGCTTCTGAAAAACCCTTATATCTTGAAATCAAGGATGATGATGTTAAATTAAAAGATGCTGAGTTCTTATGGGGTAAAGGTACTATATTTACAACGAAAAAACTTAAAGACTTATTTGGCGATGATAAAGCCATGGTTGCTTGTATAGGACTCGCCGGAGAAAATCTTGTAAAATATGCGAACATTATCTCTGAAGAAAGGGCTGCGGGAAGAACGGGTATGGGAGCAGTATTAGGGTCCAAAAAATTAAAGGCTATTATTGTTAAGGGGAGTAATATTAAATTAGAAGTTGCTGATCAAAATAGATTTAAAGAAGCTAACAAGGTTGCCCGTGATAATGTTAAATCATCATTCGCAACTCAAATATTAGCAAGTTTAGGGACCTCTGGAGCATTAGACATGTACAACACTACAGGCGAATTGCCCGTAAAATATTTCACTCAAACTCCATGGGAGCCTGCTTTTAATATATCTGGGGCAACAATGGCAGAAACAATTTTAGTACAAAATAGATTTTGTCATTCCTGTGTAATTGGGTGTGGTCGCAGAATAGAAATTAAAGAAGGCAAATATAAAACTGATGGCGTAGTCGAAGGACCTGAATATGAAACAATTGTAAGTTATGGAAGCCTGTTATTAAATGATAACTTGGAATCGATTGCTCATATTAATACCAGATGTTTTGACTACGGTATTGATACCATTAGTTCTGGAGGAAGCATTGCTTGTTTAACTCATCATTATACTTTGGGAAACATTAACTCCGAAGATATTGATGGATTAAAGCCAGAATGGGGTAATATTGAAATCGCGGAAAAGATATTGGAAAAAATTGTGTATAGAGATGGAATTGGAGATCTCTTAGCAGAAGGTTCTGATGCTTTAGCTAAAAGATTTAAGATCCCTCAGGATGAAATAGCTACAGTAGTAGGTTTAGAAATTACTTACCATGATCTTCGGGCTAATTTTGGTATGGCTATTGCTTACGGAATCGGTGGTGCATATCGCGGTCCGTCCCATAATCACTGTGATCCATACTATACTATAGTAGGCGTTCCTTTAGAAGAAATTGGCATGAAAAGCATAGATAGATATAGTGATGACGAGGATATGGCCGTATATTGTGCTATAGATATGGATTACCGTGCTTTATATAGTTCAATGATCATGTGTTCTTTTTGCAATCCTTTGCCTTCTCAGAATGCTGCCCTTATAGAATATGCAACCGGTTTAAAATTTGGACTTGAAGAGATCAAATTATATGGAGAGAGAATCCTAAATATGAAACGATTATTCAATATTAAAATGGGATTAACTGCGGAGAACGATAAATTGCCTAAAATCTTATTAAGACCTTTTAAAGAAGGAGGATCAGCCGGAAAGTCCCCGAACTTCGAAAAATTAAAAAATATCTTTTACAAATTCAAAGATTGGGACCCTAAAACTGGTAAACCAAGTGAAAGTAAATTAAAAAAATTGGGTTTGGATAAATTATAGCTTTTCTATTTTTATTTTTAAATGTATCGGCTAAGGTAATGTGGGCTAAACACTACATTTTTCCTCTCTGTGCTAAGATTTTACGTATTTTTTCAGAATCTTTAAGATACGTTTTATATACAAATGTATAGAATATTAAACAGAGTGTCCAAGGGATTACGGCAACTAAAAACATCCCCTGTGCGAGAGCCGTCATGTTTCTTATTCTAATAGCTTCAGGTAATGAACTAATATCCGTTCCCAATGGGGGTGTCTGATATCCATAGAATGCGGCTACCAATCCAACCAATATCGTTCCGAGGGCTGCAAATGAGCCTTCAAGCAACCGATTTATAGAAAATGCAGTGCCTCTAATCTCGGGTTCAAAGATCTCACTATAAATGGGACTATTGCATCCGCCACCACACCAAGTTATAAGGAGACCTGTAAGAGCTCCAAATATAATGTAAAAAACTATTGAAGTTGGATGCATTGGAATAATTAAGAATATCACTAATGTTAAGGGTATTCCT
>CAZRKO010000041.1:8068-10463 GCA_964600445.1 uncultured archaeon | reverse complement strand
TTTACGGTACTCGTTCCATTTATGATGGACATTCCTACATTAGGAGCTTCGGGCGCAATCTTTGGAATTATTGCAGTTTATGGAATTCTCTTCCCAAAAAACAAACTTGGATTACTTGGGAGTACGAGAATGCGAAAAATTTCAGCACAACAATTTATACTCATTTATTTTGTTACTGAAATAATATATGCTATAATTTCGCTAGGTGCATCAGGAACAGCTCATATGGCGCACGTTGGCGGATTCATTGCGGGTGCCTTTTTTGCTTACCTCTTTAAACTATTTAGCAAAAAATATTAATGAATAACACCTAATTAAACCCTATTAATTCATTTTTTTCTTTTTTTATTTTTTTCTAAAGAATGCAAATTATAGACTTATTTTTTTTAAATTCTTTCTTAATCAGATTCATTTTCTCAAATTTTTTCAATTATTAATAATTTATAAATACTTAAATTACTAAATTAATCATTAATTGAAAAAAATTCGAGATTTAATATGCCTACAAACATAGTAGTAATTGGAATGGGATATGTAGGAATCCCGATGGCCGCTCTACTAGCCGATGTAGATGATTTCGATGTTACTGGAATCCAAAGAAGGTCTCAAAGAAGTGGCTGGAAAATTGATTGGCTTAATAGCGGTAAAAATCCTTTTGAGGGAGACGAACCCGGATTAGATGAATTAATTGCTCGTGTAGTTAAGAATAATAAATTTCATGTTACTGACAACTATGAAACGTGTGATAACGCAGATTATATTTTAATTGATGTACAAACTCCTGTCGATGATCATAAGATCCCTAGATATGAGTCTTTAAAAGATGTTTCTAAGTTAGTAGCCTCCCATTTAAAAAAGGGAGGTACGGTTATCATAGAATCCACCGTTGCTCCAGGAACTACAGATAATATTATTCAACCAATTTTAGAAAAAGGCAGTAGCATGACTAGAGGAACTGATTTCTATTTAGTTTTTGCATTCGAACGTGTGATGCCTGGTAAATTATTAGAATATATAACTGATTTTCCGAGAGTTATTGGAGGAGGATGTGAAGAAGCAAATGAAAAAGCAAAATTTTTATATGGTAAAGTTGTAAAAAAAGAGCTTCAAGTCACCGACACACTTACAGCAGAACTTACAAAATGCATTGAAAATACTTATAGAGATGTAAATATTGCATTTGCCAATGAGATGGCTTTAGTTGCCGAAGATTTTAATCGTAATATTTTTGAAATCATCAAATTAATCAACTATAGGCATGATAGAATGATGCATTATCCTGGTTCTGGCGTTGGAGGACACTGTTTAACTAAAGATCCATGGCTATTAATGTATGGATTAACAACATATACTAATAAAACACACTACGATAAAGTCAAGATATTACCGTATGGTCGCAATTTAAATGATTGGATGCCGGAACATATGGTTGAATTAATGGAGGATGCCTTAAAAGAAGCAGAAAAGCATGATAATATTAAAATTGCATTAATGGGTGTTGCTTATAAAGCTGACTGTGACGATACGAGAAACACCCCCACTGAAAAGGTCGTTCAGATTTTAACTTCACGGTATCATTCTCATAATATCGAATATATCGCTCATGATCCTTGGGTTAAAGAAAAAGATTACAATTTAACAGAATTAACCAATAGTTTAGATAAAGCTGTTGGTAACGCTGACGTATTGATATTTGCAACAAATCATAAACAATATTATAATATAAATTTGGATGAATTAAAAACAAAAATGAAAGAAAATCCAATCATTATTGATGGTCGAAACATTTTTGATAAAAAAATTATGCAGGAAAAAGGATATATTTATCGTAAAATTGGAGAAGGGCCGAATAAACCGTTAAATAAATAACTTTATTATTATATCTAAAAAAATTAAAAATTGTTAATCTCAGGTTCTTGCGGAGCCTAAAAATTAAATCCTAATATTTTTCGATTTAATTCTTTGAGATTTTTAAGATTTTTTGTTTTCTTGTTTACTTTCTTTCGATTTATCTAATTTTTGTGCTCTTTGGTACCATAATTTAATTAAGGATCAACTCGTATAATAGCAATCATCATCAAATCCAATATCAATAAAATCCTCTTCGTTAGTAATTTTTTTCACCTCATTGCTTCTTAAACTGTATTTTTTGATTGTTTTTTGTTATTAATATATTCTTTTGCTTTTCGGACACAATAAATTATTCCATCAATGATTCCTCAACCAGTACAGAAGGGTTCTTTTTTCTCGGACTCATCTACTCTATTTTTCCATTCCGACATTTTATTTATTCATAAAATTCTTTTATTATTATTATCCAAATAAATAAAGGATAAATAAATTCATATTATATATAATAAAAAAAGTTGGGACAAAAAATACATAATTTTATCAG
>CAZRKO010000041.1:0-7968 GCA_964600445.1 uncultured archaeon | reverse complement strand
GAATCATAATGCTAAAAGGTTCAGAAATATGGGAGGCATAAAAGAGCTAAAAGAAGAATTAGCTGAAATGAATTCAAAACTCTCGGAATTAACTAATGAATTACACGAGACAAAAGAAACAATTAGAGAATCCCTTAAGTTAACCACTAATACATTAAATGAAATGACTATGAGTTTTACTAAGACATTAAAGGAAGTCATGGAAAAAATGTCAGATGTGAACATTCAGATGAACGTGAAAGATTCAATTCTTAAAAGCTTAGGAATTGATGCTTTTGTGCCTGATTTTTTTAAAAAGAAGAAGGATTAAATGTCTTATTTTTCTAACAATTTAATCAGTAAAGCCTTTTGTAAATGTAATCGGTTTTCAGATTGTTGAAATACAATTGAATTTTTAGAATCGAAAATTTCATCAGTTATTTCTATTACTCGATGCGCAGGTAAGCAGTGCATTATATAAGGTTCTTTTTTAGCGTAATTTAATAGCTCTCGATTCACTTGATAATCTTTGAAAATTTTTAATCTCTCATCCGTTTCGGCTTCTTGTCCCATAGACACAAACGTGTCTGTATAAATAATATTTGCATTCGCGACAGCTTCTTTTGGATCTTCAAAAATTTTAAGATATTGACTTTTTTTTCCTTTCTAACCCAGTCTAATACATCTGGATGTGGTTTATATTGTTTGGGTGTAGCGACTGAGATATGTATATTTAATTTAACACACCCAATAATTAACGAATTACATACATTATTGCCATCTCCCACCCAAGTAATTGTTAGGTCATCAAAACTCCGAAAAACCTCGCGTACAGTCATTAAATCAGCTAAAATTTGGCAGGGATGGTACATATCAGATAAACCATTTATAACAGGAACGCTTGATGCCTCTTGTATCACTTCTAATGTCTTTTGTTCATAAACTCTCGCCATAATCAAATCTGTATAGCTTGCCATACACCTTATCTCATCTTTTAATGAGCCTAAATGAATATTTGTTGATCTCCAGTCAACATAAATAGCATTTCCGCCTAATTGATACATTCCATTTTCAAATGATATTCTTGTGCGAGTAGAGGTTTTTTGAAATAATAAAATAATGCTTTTTCTATTCAATGCTGAAGCGTAATTATCTGGATTATGTTTAACAGCATCTGCTAAGTTTATTAAAGAAAGGATCTCTCTTTCACTCAAGTCCTTAATCGTCAGTAGATTCTTCATAAATAATATTCAAGTCTCTTTTTTTCAATAATATAGGAATATAATTTATATAAGAAATTTCTTTTTTTACTTTTTTATTCATATTCATTTAACTCTTTTTGCCATCTCTGGGCAACAAAATATAAGATTATAAGTGATATGATATACATAATAGCAAACAACAACCACATAATAGCTACAAGATTATCATTCTCTACAAAGTAATAATATATAAATCTATAAATAAAAAAAATGCTCACAAGAGATAGTAGTCGGATTCTATTCTGTAATTTATTCATATTATTTTCTATGTTTTTTTAAGTAATTAATAATAATATATTTTTAAAATTAAAAGTATAATTACAATATAAGATATAAAAAGATTATTAAATTAAAATATGTCTAAAAATCCCCCATTCTGCTTTATTTGTGAGAAAAATTACGAAAATAATGTGGATCAACTAAATTATTGTATTTGTGACATAGCGGTCTGTCCCGATTGCTTGAATTCAGTAAAAAAAAGTGAAAAAGTCTGGATTTGCCCTAAGTGCAAAAATGAAAACGATGTAGAAAAAAGCCAATTATTTAGAATTAAGGATTGAGTTAAAATATTAGAGATCTTATTCTAATTTAATAAAAAATCAAGCTAATTTTTAGCCAATGATGAAAACATTAAGAAATGAATTTAGGTCAATAATGATAAAATCAAGGAAGTCTGAGGCTTAAATTTTTATTTGAACTATAAGAAGTTTTTAGGAATATAATTGTAAGGTTAAAATTTAAGATTAATATTATTTTTTACATACCTATAACTTAAATAAAAAATGTGAATTTATTTTGACAACAATCTCGAAAGTGCTAGAATTAAATAACTGCCCGAAAGACAAACTTATAGGAGCCATTTATACATCCAAGTTTTGGGAAGAATTAAGTCCAGTTTCTAAAATTGAAGTGAATTTTATTGCACCTAACGTATTTCACAGTAATATAGTTGATAAAATAAAATTAAAAGTTATAAACATACCAATTGAAATGGAAGGGGAATTAGTATTAACTGATAAAGGAGAACAAGAAGGAAAAGGAAGGTTAATAGAATTTAATGTCAGAAATAATAAAAATGTTAAAAAACTAGAAGGAAATATGCGAGTAAAAGCGCTTTCTGCTAATAAATCTAAGCTTGGAGTATTCGTACATCATTTTATCCTAGAGGATGATTTTCTTAAATTATTTGGAGGTGCGGCAAAACTCACATTGCGAACAAAAATAACTAATATGTTAAGAAATTTGGAGAGTTTTTGTAAGACAAATGATCTTAGTGAATTCTTATAGGGATATTATTAACCTATAAATTTAATAATAAATTAGATACACATAGAAATTGTAAGATACACAAAAAATTGTAGAACTTTAAGAGTATTAAGGTTAGAGAATGAATATCTGGATATTAGACTCGGATAGCGGAATCACACTTTTGTACAAATCATACATGGACATTCCAATTAATGAGGACCTTGTTTCTGGATTGTTGACTGCTCTCAATCAATTTACAATCATGGAATTTAAGCAAGGCTTGGAAAGTATTGATATGGGGGGTTTAAGATGGGTTTACATTATGCATAAGGAAACTAACCTCTTATTTATAGCAGCGGGGCCAAAAGATGTTAACGCTGAAATGTTAAGAGCACGCTTAAATGTCATAAAACAAGCGTTTACTCAAGAATATTTTGCTGAAAACGAGCAAGTAAAAGAGAAATGGGATGGAAATGTAGAACAATATAACCCTTTTAAGGATGTAATTGATCAATATTATACTGATTGGCTAGCCGCGGAAAATGTAAGCAACATAGCTGAATTTGTGGATATTTTGGGAATTTTTCAACAGTTGTTTTTTGATATATTAGGGACTTTGAATAAAATTCCAGAACAATCCAGAGAGTATCTCTATGATAATATTGAAAAAATGTTTGAAAATTATAAAAACAATGAATATATCAAACGAAATCAAGAATTAAGTAAAATTAGTTTTTCGAGAGAGACTGGAATTAATATTATAACGATAAACCCAAATAATTGCGACATGATTATTGTTGAAAAACAAATAATAAACCTTCTAAGAAGGGTAATAAGCTCTATAAAAGAGGAAATAGGGCACAGTGAGAGTCTTAGGCTATTTAATGAGGAAAATATTTTAAATTATATTTTAAATAATATAGACATGTTGCACAAGTTAAATTTGGATAAATTTTTACTCCAACTTTTTTTATTAGAATAAATTTTTGAAATTTAAATAAATAGTTTTAATTGCTGGCTGTATTTAAACGTAATAAATCATCACAAAGCTCGTTTTCAGCAAAGACATTAATATTATTCGCTCTAATGTCGATTTAGAATAATCTTGCGGAAAATATAAACTCTTTCCTCCGTACTGTTTTGTGGTTAACAGGCCCAAAAACGATCGAATCCGTAGAGAGACGCATTAGGGCAACGTTAAAATTGAGAAACCATCCCGAACTCTTATATGAAATCGAAATAGAGCGAACCGTGAGAGGAGAATTTGTAATAAACAATCTAAAACTTATGGAGTATGTCGATTTGCTACAAAGGGGTGTTATCGTGTAAGATAATAAAAAAAGGGGTTAATTTATAATTGATCATTCATCTATAAAATTAACCGCTATTTACAATAAATTAATTAAATTTGAATATTTAACATTAAAATTCATTTTCTGGTAAAAAAATGAATGTCCCTCTTCTGATTACAATTTTCATAATATTTGTTCTTATTATTGTAAGTTTTTCGCTTAAAGATTTAGATTTTGTAGCTATATCTTTATTGGGATGTTTTGTAGCAGCAACAGTTACAGGTTTAATAAAAGGTCTTGGCATAGAGGCTTTTATTGCCTTCATTGAATGGGAAGCTATCATAATCATTTTTTCAATGAGCATCATTACAAAAATAATGAAAGATTCAAATATATTGGAGTATGTAGCAGTTAAACTTTTTAAAATTTCAAAGGGCAACCAAAGAACTTTTTTTTGGTTAATTTGTATAGTATCCACTCTTTTATCAGCAGTAATAAGTGACGTTGTGGTTGTATTAATTTTGGCACCTATTGTAATTCGACTCTGCCACTTTTTAAAAATTAGGTCTGGGACTTATTTAATGGGCATAACAATAACGATCAATATAGGAAGCATCATCACACCGTTTTCAAGCGGGGAAAACATCATAATTTCAACTGCGTTTGATCTAAATACATTTTATTTTATGCAATATTATTGGATTTTTTCTTTTTCATTGTTATTTATCACAATTTTCTTAATAGATAGGTTCATTCTAAGCAAGGAGCCAAAAATCGATGATCAACAAAAAAGATTTGTATTAGATTTAATTGATGCGGACGTTATGATAAAGAATAAAAAGATGTTTTATTTTAACAGTATTGCAATGATCACGACTATAGTTTTATTTGTAATTTTACCATTATTATACTTAACAGCCGTCGTGTCTGCCTTATTACTTGTTCTAATTAATAGAAAATATACTAAAAAAAAAATGACCCAACTATTAAAAGACGTCGAATGGGAAATAATTTTCTTTTTCATCTCTTTATATATTATTGTCGGATGCCTTTTAGAAGCAGGATTTCAAGAACTCATTGGTCTATTTCCTTTCGAAAATTTTAATGTATTTCTTTTATGTCTTATAATTTTAATAATTGTTAGTTTATTGTCCGGGGTTGTTGCAAATACTCCTACAGCTTTAATATTTATTCCAATAATAGCTACTTTAATCGAAATTGGATTTCCGCCTGTACCTCTATTATTTGCGTTTATTATTGGAGTAAATCTTGGGGGAAATTTTTTACCGCAAGGTGCAGCCTGTGATATGATGACCTTAAAAATTGCGGAGGATTCTGGTGTTGAAAACTTCAGTTATGGACGATTATTAAGAACTGGAGCTGTTTTCGCACTAATTCACATTGCAATTTCAATAGGCTTTTTATTCATTCTTGTTCTTCTTTTTGGATGATTATAAAGACTTTTGAGTTCTATAATTCTTTCTTTATTTACTGATAACTTTTCCATTTCTCTTCTAGGCTTATATCTTGAATTGTTTCCATTAAATATATCGTAAATTCCTCACCTGTAGCGCCATTTGATCTTCCTGTTATTTTAACTTTTCTTTCATAGATGGCACAAATATCAAGGGCCATCTCTAATTTTTTCGCTTTTTCAATGAAACCTATATGATTTAATAACATCGCCGCACCTTTTATCAAACTAGAGGGATTGGCAAATTTTGCTCGCCCTTCTTCAACCATCCTAGGAGCACTACCGTGAATTGCTTCGAACATTGCGTACCGCTTTCCAATGTTCGCACTTCCTGCTGTACCAACGCCTCCTTGAATCTGTGCGGCTTCGTCAGTAATAATGTCTCCATAAAGATTTGGTGCCACTAAGACTTTAAATTGACTCCGACGGGCAGGATCAATCAATTTTGCAGTCATTATATCAATATACCAATCGTCCCATGCTACTTCCGGAAATTCTTTTGAAATTTTTTCGGCCATGTCAAGAAACTTTCCATCGGTTGCTTTTAAAATATTTGCTTTCGTTACAACTGTAACTTTATTGATATTATTTTTCTTTGCATAATCAAACGCCAGCCTAATTATACGATCTGAACCTTGGGTAGTAGTTACCTTAAAATCAAATGAGAGGTCATCCGTGACATTTATTCCCTTAGATCCTAAAACATAAGCACCTTCAGTATTCTCCCTAAAAAACATCCAATCAATATTCAATTCGGAGACCTTTACTGGACGAATATTTGCGAAAAGATCTAATTCACGCCGCATTGTAACATTAGCACTCTCGATATTGGGCCATTTATCTCCTTTTCTTGGAGTTGTTGTTGGACCTTTCAATAAAACATGACATTTCTTAATTTCCTCAAGAACATCATCCGGTATGGCTTTCATCACTCTTGATCTGTTTTCGATTGTTAATCCTTCAATCACTCTTAATTCAATCTTTCCTTTTTTTGCTTCGTCTTCTAAAAGAAACTCGAAAATTCTTTTAGCATGTTTAGAGATTTCAGGACCTATTCCATCACCACCTATAATACCTATAATGATTGGCTTAAGTGTAGAATAGTCGGTCCAATCTTCTGCTTTTTTCATATATTCGACTCGTTCTAATTGCTCCTTTACCAGAGTCTCAAAATGCTGTTTAGCTTTCTCAATTATATTATACATGTTTTAATTACCTTTAATTTTTATAATTTCATATTTATGGATAAAACCCTCTTAATCTGATTGCTTCTGCTACACGTGATACAGCAAAAATATATGCTGCCATTCGTAATGATATTTTCCTCTCTTGCGAAAGTTGATATACATCTTCAAATGCACTTAAAAGAACTCTTTTGAGTTCTTGATTAATTCTTTCTAGATCCCAGAAATAAGCGTGTATATCTTGAATATATTCAAAATAAGAAACTAAGACCCCACCACTATTGGCTAGTATATCTGGAATAATTATTATTCCCTTTTTATTCAAGATTTCATCAGCTTTAGGTGTAGTTGGACCATTTGCTCCCTCTAATATAATTTTACAATCAATTATGTCAACATTAGCATTAGTAATTTGGTTTTCTGTTGCAGCCGGAATTAAAATGTCACATTTGATTTCAAACAACTCATTATTATTAAATAATGGTTTAATACCAGGAGCTTTAAATTCTCTCAATTTATTCCCTTTTCTTTTCCATTCGATTAATTTATTTACATCTAAACCCATTTTAGAATATACTCCACCTTCGAATTCTCCGATAGCAAGTATCTTACAACCATGTTCAAATAATTTTTTCGAGATAACTTTACCGACTTTTCCAAAACCTTGAAGGACAACAGACATCGATTTTAAATCTAAATTTAGTTTTTCACACATTTCTTCAATAATATAATACATTCCCGTTCCTGTGGCACCTTTTCTCCCTACAGATCCCCCAATTTCTATTGGTTTTCCCGTCACAACCCCGGGGATAGTTCTTCCTTTCTGCATAGAATAAACATCCATCATCCATGCCATTGTTTGAGAATCCGTTTTTATATCGGGGGCGGGAATATCTTTATCTGGACCAATTATATTAATAATTTCAGCGGTATAACGTCTTGTAAGTCTTTCTAATTCATTTATTGATAATTTTTTAGGTTCAACACAAACACCTCCTTTTGCGCCACCGAGAGGTAGGTTTAAAAGACTAGTTTTCCATGTCATCCACATAGCCAAAGCCTTTATTTCATCAAGGTTTACATCAGGTGAATATCTTATACCTCCTTTACCAGGTCCTTTAACTGTTGAATGATGAATTCTATGACCTTGAAAAACTTTGATTTTTCCATTATCCATTCTTATAGGGATTGAAACAGTTAAAATTCTTTCCATGTATTTAAGCTTTTCATGAATGTCAGGATTTAAATTAATTAATTTAGCAACATCATCGAGTTGCTTTAAAGCCGATTCATAAGGATTTATTTCCATAAAAGTCTTTCACTTTATGTATTTTATATTTATTTTTGGGAAGAAATCTACTTTATAAAGTCTTAATTTGTATTTAAATATTTGATCTATAAGAAATTGATATTACTTTCAAATTTCTATGAAATTCATATTTCCCAATTTTTAATTATGATTTTTATTATTATAGACAATGCAGATTTAAAAAAAAACAATTGAGAAAAATTTTTTAACATTAATTACC
>CAZRKO010000040.1:0-10512 GCA_964600445.1 uncultured archaeon | reverse complement strand
CAATATTTTGCCACATGAGCATCAAGATATAAAAGCCCACGATCTACACACATTAAAGTTCACAATACAGTCATAACTTTTGTTGTGGAATAGACATTTACGATAGTATCACGTTCCCAAGGAATCGTTTTGGAAGCATCAGCATAGCCAGCCCAAATGTCGACTACGAATTCACCATCAATTGTTGCTGCAAACGATGCACCAACCTCCAGATCCTCTTCAAAATTTTTTAAAAAGGCTTCTTTTACTGTCTCAAATCGCTCGTCACAATAACCATGTACTTCAATTTCTTTTAACACTTTTTTCGCCTTTTTTGTAAAGATTTGTTAAATACTATACTAACGGGTAATAATATAAATATTACGATTCCTATTCAGAAATGTAACTAGGATTTTCATGGGGAATTAAAAAAGAATAAATAACTTAAGGAAAAAAGAGTGGAACCTTATAAGTCTATTATTTATAAAAGTCAGCTTTAGATTCCGTTATATTTCTCGATTCAGTAATCTGTTTTGCCATTTGTTCATATCTTTCAATAACTTGTTGGGATAATGTTGATTTAATCTTTTCCATGGCCATTTCAAAATGCTTTAATTCGATTTTGTCTAGTTCATTCATTTTTTCTCTTATGGCAAACATGCCTGCTTCTCGGCATAAGTTTTCTAAATCTGCTCCACTATAGTCCTCTGTATTTTGAGCAATTTTATCAAGCTTGATATCCTCTGATAAAGGCATTCCTCTGGTATGGACTTTTAATATCTTTAATCGTGCATCATGATCAGGGGCAGTAATAAATAATAACCGATCAAATCTTCCTGGACGTAATAAAGCCGGATCTACCAAATCAGGTCTATTTGTGCTGGCAATGATTACAATACCCTCCGTATTTTCCATACCATCCATTTCCACAAGTATTTGATTTACAATAGAATCATATATATGTGTACCTTGAGATTCCCCTCGGCCTGCGGTAATAGCATCGATTTCATCGAAATAAATAATTGAAGGAGCAGCTTGCCGTGCTTTTCTAAATATATCTCTAATGGTTTTTTCCGATTCTCCAACCCATTTGGAAAATATCTCAGGTCCTTTTACTGTAATAAAATTAGATTGACTTTCCGTAGCAACAGCTTTAGCTAATAAAGTCTTTCCACAACCAGGTGGACCAAATAAAAGAATTCCATTCAATGGTCGTATTCCTGCTTTCTTAAATAATTTTGGATATAACAAAGGCCATTCAACGGCCTCATTTAACTCTTGTTTTGTTTCTTCTAAACCACCAATCTCGTCCCATGGAGTATTTGGAATCTCGATCATGACCTCTCGCATGGCTGACGGTTCTATCATGTTAATTGCTTGCATAAAATCTTCATGCTTAATTTTTAATTCTTGTAAAATTTCACCCGGGATCGGCTCATCTAAATTTATTTTTGGCAAAATTCGTCTTAAAGAAAACATGGCAGCTTCTCTACTTACAGCCATTATATCAGCACCTACAAAACCATGGGTTATAGTAGCATAACGGTCCAATTCAACATCAGGCTCAAGCGGCATGCCTCTAGTATGGATTTGAAGGATTTCCTTTCTGCTTTTTATATCTGGAACACCAAATTCAATCTCTCGATCAAATCTTCCAGGTCTTCTTAATGCTTGATCAATTGAGTTAATTCGATTTGTTGCCCCAATGCAGATCACTTCACCTCTCCCTCTTAGACCATCCATTAATGAAAGCAGCTGAGAAACAACTCTTCTTTCAACCTCTCCAGTAGCATCTCCTCTTTTTGGGGCAATTGAATCAATTTCATCTATAAATATTATTGAAGGAGCATTGTTTTCTGCTTCTTTAAATATATCACGAAGCCGACCTTCACTTGCCCCGTAAAATTTACTCATAATTTCGGGACCGTTAATCGTTATAAAATATGCATTTGATTCCTGGGAGACCGCTTTTGCTATTAAAGTCTTTCCTGTACCAGAAGGACCATGAAATAAGACCCCCTTTGGAGGATCTATATTTAGTCTATGAAATAATTCAGGATGTTTCAAAGGTAATTCAACCATTTCTCTTATTCTCTGAATTTCATCACTTAAGCCACCCACGTCGTCATATGTTACAACTTCTCCGGAAACATTGAGAACTGCAACTCTTTTGTTAATTTTAATTCGGGTGGTACGGGAAATTCGAACTACTTTATTTGAAGGTCTCGTATTTTCAACAATAAGTCTTAATATTCCAATCGTAGGCTTTCCAGCTCCACCCTTGAAAAAAGGAAGCATTTTCATAATTTCATTCATAGGATTATCTGAATCAGTCTCTTGAAAAGTTCCATAAACATCAATAATGTCTCCAATGACAACTGGTTTGTCAATTAATTTTCCTTTTATTGCCTCCCGTTGCCTTTTTACATCAATATTAGGTCTTGTTGGAGTTAAAATAATTTCTTCAGCATTAAATACATTGGCTAATTGAATTGTAACTATTTCTCCAATTGTCGCCCCACAATTTAATCGCTGTATGCCATCGATTCTAATTACCCCTTTTCCTCTATCAGCAATACTTGATAAAACAATTCCAGTGGTCTTTTTCTTTCCTCTAATTTCAATGATATCACCAGTAGCTAAGCCAAGTTCAGTTACTATATTTTGATCAACATAACATAAGCTACGTCCACTTCTATTTTTTTCTAATCTTTCGATTCGAAGTTTAGCACTCTTCTTTTTACTATTCTCTGTAGACATTTTTAAAATAATTTGAAACTTATAGTAGATAAAATAAATTGTTTTTGTTCAATATAAATAAGTAAATGATGGTTTATTTTCTTTTTCTTTATTTTTTATTATGAGTTTTTCCAAGAAATCTTAAGATATTTTTATGTTTAAATTCATTTCTAAATACTCCTTGAAAGTTCGTGATATTAATGACTCATTTAAAGGTTTGTTCCGTTTAGTTTTTACAAATAACTTTCTGTATTTGAGAATTTGGTTTTTTAAGGGATTGAATTCCGGATTCTTCAATATTTCACTTACCATGTTTCTAGTTATCTTATCTAGCATTTCATTATATAGATTTGAAGACTGCTTTGAATTCTTCCCCTCTTTTTCCCAAACATACAGATTCTCTATCTCATGAGTGATCTTGTTTATTAAATTTTCAAAAATTTCATTAAACCTTTTTACTTCAGACAAGTTGATTGTTGCAATTGGAAAATCCCATTTGTATTTATCAAAAATATCAAATTTGTATGCAATTTTTTTAATAACACTATCCGGAATTACTTTACCCCTTTTTTCATTCCATTTTAAGCATATTTCAAGAGGAGTAGAGATGTGAATTATGAAAAAACTGAGATTTAATCCCTCCGCAATATGTTTTAAATCATGTCTCATACTAGAATAATAGTTTAAATCATCAGAAATTACTATATAACCTTCTTCTAAACATTTCTCAATTTGGTCTAAATTATATTTTCTCACTAATTGCTCTTGTTTATAATTAAATTCATCTGGAGCAAGTTTATTTCTAATTTTATCAGGATCAATTATTTTTACTTTAAAAATATCGAGTTTTTGCTCGAAAAATGCCTTAAATTTTTTAGCAAATGTAGTCTTGCCACTTGCTGGTAGTCCTACTAGGCAGATTAAAAAATTTTTGCTCACAACTTACTTAATCAACTGAACTTTTTATTAATTCCCTTTTTTTCTGTTTTGGATATGATTTTACAGCGATATTTTAATTTTCTTCCCAAATTCCTAAGAGATCATCACAAATCCTATAGATTTTATTAGAAAAGATTCCAATACTCTCATATAGATCTTTTAGACTATCTTCGTTATGATCTCTCCATCCATCTCGATCGTTATATGAATTTATTCCATCATTATCACCAAAAAGGAAATCTATGATCTTAATTAATCCTTCTGGAAGAGTTCTGGCAAAATAAATGATAAATCTAAAGAATCTATTCCTAGCTTTAATATTTGAAGGTCTTATAGCTATTGGTTCACATATAATTATTTTTCTTGCATATTTCTTTGCATTTTCGACTAATTCAATATGTTTAGGGAAGATATGATGTAAAATATCACAAAATACTATTGTATCTTTCTTAGGATAATTCTCAAAATCAAAAATATTTTGTTGCTTTAGCTTAATTTTCTTTAATTTAATCCTTCCACGACGAAAATCTGCTAGCAACTTCTTTAAAAAACGATGATTAAGATCCCAACCTTCGTAATCTGTGGTAGGATGTAAAAAACGTGTAAGATATCCTGTACCACAAGGTAAATCCAACACTATCTTATTTTGACCAATGATGTTACTAATTAATGCATACTTTTTAGTTTGATCATACATTTTTTTTGCCAACCAATTATAAATATTGCCGCTTCTGTAAGGGAGTGCCCTAAAACCCGGTCTTGGATTCATAATGTAATTGATTTTTTTAAATAAAATGAATTATTTATAGGTTATATTATTATTTTTATAAAAAATATTTGGTAAACATTTATTAATATTTTCTTTTTTTACTAATTTACTCCATTGATTAGACACATGTTTTGATTGGGTGGAGGAAAACGTAAAATGAAGGATGAAATAATAGAACCAGATAAAGAATTACCAAAAGCTTCATTATTCATATTATTTTATTAAACTAATTTTTTTACTTCTGGAAAAACTTTTGATTTCAACTTCTCTTTTCATTGCAGACTTTCGATCAGTAAAAGTTTCATAATATTTCAATTCAACTTTTTTGCTACGACAATATTTCGCACCTTTCCCATTTCTATGTTCGCTCAACCTCCTATGAAGGTTATTAGTATATCCCGTATAATAGCTTTTTTTTCCTTTCTTACCACTCACTTCTAAAATATAAACGTAAAAAAAAGACATAATTTATCCACTATTTTAAAAATCGTCTTTATTATATTTATTTTTTTAGAAGATCTTTCTAATTTGAAATTTCATCGTAGTTAAAATTCACTAAAAAAAATACATGGATAATACGATTGCTTAATTAAGTATATATAAATTGAATTTATTATTAGTATGAAATTGTATTTTAATAAGGTACGTTTAGTTTTTAGGTGAAATAACATTCCTACGGGTATTTTCTTGATTAAATGGGATCAAGTGATCGGTGGTATCGTTTACCTAAAGTATCCCGAAGATTTAGAAATTTCAGAGAATGTTATCCAACAAATTCAAATTTCCCATAATTTTGCTGAATCCTACATTATAACAGAAGAAAAGGATTGGAATTCTGTCTCATTTTATAATCCCGAGAAGGAGATAGTCATAGTTTTAGTATTAGATAAATATGATGAGGGGAATGATTATCTAATAGTTCTTGAAGAGTTTAACAAGGAACTTGATTCATATCCAAATGAAGATGATCTAAAAGCTCAACTAAAAAGGATTTTTCAATTCAGTTTAAATGTGTTTAGGACGAGAGACGAGGTTATTGCGAAATTAAGCAATGAAGTAGCTCATTTGAAAATGAAAGTATATGATTTAGAAAAAAAATTTGAGCGAGCAATTAATTCGGATCATTTAAAAGTGAAAAGTAGAATTCTATTTTTACTAGCTATGAATGATGACTTAACGTTTAATGATATTAAAAAGCAAGTAAAAACAAGCAACCGATGGTTAGAAAATGTTCTTGATAATCTCCTTAAAAATAAGATTGTTGAATATGACAGTAATAACGATACCTATTTTCTTAATTTTTAATATATAGTTTTACTCAACTTTTGCGTATTTTGCCATTTATTATTCAATATAATGGTTAATTCATACTTAATATTATGAAGTAATGGAACTTTTTTCTATTTTTTATTGCAGCAAACGAAAACATGAACATGTAATTTATTCCATTTTGAAATAACATTCATATGTTTTCCATTCAATTTTTATGTATACATTTATTATATAGTCTAATATACATTCTAAATTGTGGAGTTAATATGGACATTTCAGAGGAAGAGAAAAAAGCAGTCATGAAAGTAATGGAATCACAATTACTCTCATCTTTAGCAGGAAATGTAGTTGAGAATTTTGAAAAAGAATTTGCTGAATATATAGGTGTCAAGCATGCAATCGCTGTGAATTCCGGAACTGCAGCCTTACACATTTCTATTGCCTCATTAGATATAGGACCTGGAGATGAAGTAATTATTCCTCCTTTTACCTTTATTGCTACGGCAAGTTCTATTTTACATAATAACGCAATACCCATATTTGCAGATATAAATAACCAATCTTATACATTAGATCCCGAATCTGTAAAGAAAAAAATCTCTAACAAAACGAAGGCAATAATCCCTGTACATTTAGGAGGGGTAACAGCGGATATGGGGCCACTTATAGATATTGCAAAAGAAAACAACCTGTATATAATTGAAGATGCATGTCAATCTCATGGAGCAAAATATAATGGTAAAAAAGTTGGTTCTATTGGAGATTTAGGAACTTTTAGTTTTTATCCCTCCAAAAATATGACAACTGGAGAAGGAGGAATTGTAACTACAAATAATTCTAAACTAGCGAGACAATGTCGGCTACTAAGGCATCACGGTGAACCTTATTGGTACAGCTATAATCGTTTAGGCTGGAATTATCGAATGACAGAAATTCAAGGTGCATTAGGTCGGGTTCAATTAAAAAAATTGGATGAATATATAAGAATTAGAAATGAAAATGCTCAATATTTAACAGTTGCTGTAAGTGATATTAGTGGAATTGACCCGCCATACATCCCAGAATATTGTGAACCTGCTTATAATTATTGGATTGGAAGAATTCACCCTAATGTGATTGGATTGGATCAGGATCAATTTATATCTAAATTTCCAAATAGTAAAATTCTGTATCCTAAACCTTTATATGAAACGAAATTATTTCAAAAAAAGATTGGGTATCCAAAAGGTTGTCCCTGGTCCTGCCCTTTTTACGGAAAAGAAATTGATTATACAAAGATTAATTTACCTATTGTAGAGAAAGTTGCTAAAGAGATTTTTGCCTTAGATATTTATCCTGGAATTTCTAAAGAAGAATTGGATGATAATATCAGTATTATGAGAAAGTTGGCTAGTAAATAATAAATAAAAAATCTTAATTTTTTCATGAAAAGAATAGTAATTAATATATATGGACTTGTTCAGGGTGTTTTTTTCCGTTATACTACAAGAAAAATAGCGAGAAGATTAGGTTTAACCGGTATTGTTAAAAACATGCATGATGGAAGTGTTTTTATTGAGGCTGAGGGCCCCGAGGATAAGTTATTCGAATTGTTAGAGTTCTCTAAGAAAGGCCCTAAACATGCAAAGGTTGATAAGGTTAAATACGAATTTAAAGAAACAGAGAATAAATTCAAGGGATTTGATTACGATTTTTGAACATAATCGGTTTATTATGATTGAAAGCTGTAAGACCTCTTTCTCGTAAATTTATTATAATAATTAATTAAGCTTATTATTAAGATATTTAAATTAGAAAGCAGATAATTTTTAATGGTCCATATTTAAGAATTTCTAATGAATTTCTATTATTAAAAATTAGAATAAGATAAATGTTATTTAGATATAATGATTATTCAAAAAAAAAGAAATTTTTTAAGGAAAAAAATATGTGAAAGTTTATGCCAGAACCTATAAGTCTATACGAAAAATATTTTAAGGACCCGAAACGGGAACCGGTATTGGTTGATTATGTAAGAACGCCGGTTGGAAAAAGAAGAGGAACTGTAGGACTACATAGAGGAGATGATTTAGTAGTACATTGCTATGAAACAATCTTAAATCGAATAAAAATTGATCCGAAAATAATTGGAGATTCTATCGTTTCATGTAACAGTCAAATTGGTGATTGTGCCCTCGATATCGGGAGAACTGCCGCATTAGCAGCTCATCTACCCATTACTGTACCCGGAATGTCTATAAATCGCCAATGTGCGAGTGGAGCTCAAGGAGTTATGAGTGCTTGGCAAGCAATTGCTTCAGGCATACATGATTGTGTCATTTGTGGGGGAGTTGAAGTTCAAAATCGATATCCAATTATGGAAGATTCGTATATTTTTGACAAAGAACAGAATAAACGAATCATGATAAACCCAAATGGAAAAATTTTGACTCACCCCGAGGTTGTTCAAAAAATGAAAGAGCATAAAGCATCTTTTGCTGGACAAATTCCTTCTGCTCACTTTCTTGGCCTGAATTGGATGAAAAAAGCTGGATTAAGCTTGCAAGAATTCCGGAATGAAATGGATAGTTTATCATTATATTCCCATCAAAAAGCAATAAAAACTTGGGATGAGAGAGGTAAAGAAATTGAACCAATCTGGTGTCCAAAGCTAGATGAGAATGGAAAAGTAATGTTGGATGAGAAAAATCAGGTGGCTAAGGATTCCAGTCTTTCAGTTTTAACAGAGAGAGATGAAGCCCCCCGACCAGGAACATCAATGGAAAAACTAGCAACCCTAAGAACAATTACAGGAAGAAAGAGTACAGCATTTTTAACCGCGGGAAATAGTTGTCCAACGAGTGATGGTGGTGCTGCACAATTATGGATAACTCGTGAATTAGCAGAAGAATATGGGCTAAAGATTAGAGCTACAATCGTAAATTACGCTGTAGTGGGAACAGATCCCGTACTCATGCTTACAGGACCTATAGAATCTATACCAGATGCTTTAAAAAGGGCAAACATGACATTAGATGATATGGCTTTCATAGAAATTAATGAAGCATTTAGTCCTGTAGTTTACGCAAGTTGTTTCGAATTGGGTTTAGATTGGAAAGACCCTCGATTTAATCCCTGGGGCGGGGCTATCGCCCTGGGACATCCAACAGGTGCAACAGGTTGTAGATTAATCGGCACAAACCTGCAACAATTAGAACAGTCAGGGAAAGAATATGCAATCTCTTCAATGTGTGTAGGCCTTGGAATGGGAGCAGCCACAATAGTAAAGAATGAACATCCAAAATAGATTTTTTTTCCTTATCTCAATTTTTTTTTATTTTGAATTGCCTATATCAATTACTTCAGTTTTTCACGTTTCTAAAATAAGAAAATAGTAAATATTACAATTTTGGTAATATCAGCGTATTACTATCATATTATAATGATTCTAAAAATAAATACCACATGACTGTTGTTATTAAAAGGAACAAATATCTTCAAGCATTTCAAGCATTAAACCATAGTCACATCAAATTTCAAGGGCCTTTAATCTTAAAGATGTATGGTGCTTTGAATAAGTTAAACTTAAGAAATGAAAACAGATACATTCTCTGTAATTTCCTTGATAAATATAGCGATCTCTTAGAAGAAAGTGAAAATATCTATATTAAAAACAATGATAAAACTTTAACACAGTTATTTCTTTTAGCATTCAATAAGGCAAGAGAATTTAAATTATTAAAAGCTTTATACGATGAATATTTACATTCAATAAAAGCTATTAGCGAAAAAAAAGAATTTAATCAACCATATATTCAAATTTAACTATTGGGTTTTTTCTATTTGAATTATCTAGAACATCAATTTATTAAACTTGTAGAATATCTCAAGTTTGGATAAAAGTATTAAAGAAATTAAAAAAAATTAAATAAATGTTATATCTTGATATTCAGTGTCGCCCATATCTTTTTTAGCAACACCTAATTCTCTTACTTGATGATTTAATTTCAATACGGCATCTCGAACAATTTCTTTATTCTTAGCTCCAGTACAAACTATTCTTCCCGTAGAGAATATTAAAAAAACTGTTTTTGGTTCTTGCATGCGATAAATTAACCCCGGGAATACTTCAGGCTCGTACATCGCAGATTCCATAACTATCGCTGCCATATTAAGATCGATATTTGTGTGTAGATCCCCGGAAGCCACAATGTTTTGAATGGTAATTTCCGGATTTGCTACTTTAATACCTGCTTTTCTAATATTTTTTACGACTTTTTCTACAACTCGAGGTGCCTCCTTCGCTTTTCGCATGCCAGTGACAACCATTTTTCCAGTAGAAAAAATTAAAATTGTTGCTCGAGGTTTTTCAATTCTCATAACGAGACCGGGAAAACGCTCAGGATTATATTCGACTTCTGGAAGTTTTCGAGCGATTTGATTGAGATCTATTTTCTCTGTTATTTCCACGACTACAGTGGCGACAACATTTTCAATCTTATAATCCAAATCAGTTTCATAATCGTATTCTACTTCCTCTTCTTTTTCCTCATCAAAAACTTCTTCTTTTGACATCTAAAGGTGAGTAATGTGTTTTTAAATTAAAATTTAAAATAAGGGTAATTTCAAATGATCCATTTTTTTATAAAATATCTCTTCCTTTATAAAGGTTAGTTGATTTAAATCCCCCTTAGTTGACTTAAATCCCCAAATTTTTAGAGTAATAAAAAATAATCTAATCATTAAGATTTTCAATTTGAAATTTTTGAAAAGAAAGTGAACAATATATAAAAATATTAATTAAATTATTTTATTCTTTAGAAACTTCATCTAAA
>CAZRKO010000039.1:0-10520 GCA_964600445.1 uncultured archaeon | reverse complement strand
ACCTTTATGTTCTTATCAAATTTATTTATTTAATTATATGGTTTTTAAAGGTCAAACTATAATATACATTATGTTGAATTGAGGTATTAAAAAAAGTAATTTTTTTACAATAATATTTATAACTTAATTTAGATAATTTGTTTTAAGGTGAACCACAATTAAGAAAGTTAATGAAAAAGAGTTTGAATATAGAGGTGGAGAATCGGGTGTAAAGTACCTAATGCGCGGTCCGAGTATTGATTGGGGATTGATTTTACTTAAACCTGGTGAATATATGGGCGGCAAACCACATGGCCACAATGAAATTGATGAGACCTTTTACTTTATGGAGGGAGATGGGGTAATGATTATCGATGGCAAAGAATATGAAGCACCCCAAGGAAGTGTGTTTTTATGTGAACCAAAAGAAATGCATAACATCCGAAATAGTTCTGATAAGCCAATAAAAATTGTATTTATTAAAGGAGAATATAAACCCGATGATAAAATCGAACAATAAAATATATAATGGATTTTAAATTTGAGTAAATAATTATGGCTAAAAAAAAGAAAAAACAGCAAAAAAGAGGGAAAAGAACTAAGGGCTATCACGCTCCTGCAGAGATTGTTCCATCCAGAATTAAAATGCCAAATAGAAGAATGGGTGAAATGTTTGGTAGAGTCGTAGATATACTTGGAAATGATCGGATGGAAATATTTGCTGAAGATGGTAAACATTATACTGGCAGAATTAGAGGAAAGATCAAAAAGAGAGTATGGATAAGGAAAGGTGATCTTGTAGTTGTAAATCCCTGGGATTGGGCCACAGAAACACAAGGTGTGCGGGGAAAATGTGAAATTAGCTGGAGATATATGAAAAGTGAGATTTCTTGGTTGTCTCGGAATAGAAGAGTCCCCGAAATTTTAGACATTAATAATATTCCATTTTAATGAAATGATTTCATTTACTTCATTTTAGTAGCATTTCATTTATCAAGTATGGTATATCCTTTTCCTATACAGTTCCCCTTTAAAAAAGCAAAATTTTATAATTTAATATTACCTTATGTCATATATACTTATTTTTCCAAGAAATTTTAAATTAAACCCAAATTAAATGAGGAAAGATTATGTCAAACCATGACGAAAAAATTGGAGAAAGCAACGGAGAAAATGTTAATGTAGATGGTGTGGTCAGTGAAGGATTAATAGAAGAAATAGAAGACTTAACTACGTTATTTGCTGTAAGAACAACTATAAATCAAGAAAGCAATATTTTAAAACAAATATTTTATAGGTTCCGTATATTAGACACGATCCCGGATATCAAAGCTATGCTTGTTAGTCCCTTACTTCCTGGATATATATTCATAGAAGCCTCACAAAAGCGTGATGTTCAAATAGCCATACAAGGCATACCTCATATTAAAGGACGCATCGTTGGTCAGATTAAACTAACAGAAATAAAACATGTCTTAATACCTAGAAGCGTAACTGAATTTCTAGAGGAGGGAGATAAAGTAGAGATTATTTCTGGCGTTTTTGAGAGCTCTCGCGCCCTTGTCATGAGGATGCCACATGATACATCGAGTAGTGAAGAAGTTGTAGTAAGGTTATTGCAAGAAGAAACTCCTATTACCATTAAAATTCATGGTGATTATTTAAAACTGGTTGAAAAGAAGAAGAGACTAGAAGAACCAATACCTGAAATTAAAGTTAGATCTCCAGAAGAAATCGCAACAGATCTAGATCAAATGATTACCTTTGATGATGAAGTAGATTTCGAGGAAGAGATTGCCGAAGATTATGGGCGCGATGAATTCCAAGAAGATGAAGAGGAGGAAGAAGAGGAAGAAGAAGATGAGTGGGCCAAGTTCGATGGTTTCTAACTAAATACACAAGATTATCTTAAATAAGAATTACCTTATCACTCTAAACTTTTATGTGGACTGATTTTAAAATCTGTTCATTTAAAGTTATTTCAAAAAAATAACTAATTTTTGTAAATTTCTTATTAATTTTTTTTCCTTGAATACAAACTAATACAATTTAGACAGATTTTTATATCAAAACTATTATTAGACAAATATCGATTAGAAAAGTTTTAAGATTTTTTAATGACAATCTGGTGCAATGTCAATTTAAAATCCTTAATAATAACGTTATTGCACGTACCAAAATTGACTAATGAACCTGGGACAATTCTAAAGCAAGATTCTATAAATTAAAAAGGTTAATGAATTCATGATTAAAAATATCTTCATTATGAAAGCAACTACTGGCGAATTAATTTTTCATAAATCTTATGAGGATATTTTTGATGTTAAGCTTACTAGCAGTTTTCTTTCCGCTATTTTCTCGTTTGTGAAACAAACTCTTAAAACTGAAAAGCTTTCTGAAATCGAAGTAGGTCCATTTAGGTTTATCTTCGAAATTGAAAAAATCAAATCAGAAGAATTAATGTTTGCAATATTTGCAGATCGAACTGATAATTTAGTAGAGCTCAGGAACCAATTAAGAGAAGTTAAGAAGCAATTTTTAGATAAGTTCGAATTATCTTCTTTAACTGAATTTGATGGTGAAATTTCTAAATTTTTTGGATTTGAAAATAATATTGACGATATTATGGAAAAAAGCAAGCAATTAGTTTCTGAAGAAATACAGAAAGATTTATTAAATATCATCAATGAATTACATACTTTTTCTTCATTAGTTATGGCTTCTGCATTATTAACGCAGACAGGAAGAGTTATCGTTTCTTATCTAAATCCGAATGTGTTATCAGAAATAATTAGACTCCTTGAAGCACGATTTTTAATCGGAAATAATAAAATTTCAGAGCTAATTACCCTTGAAACTTTTGGAATTCTAAGTCTAGTAGGAATAGACTCTTTTATTTCAGTAATTCAATTTAAAGAGAGTTGTCCCTTTGAGACCGCACTTATAATTTCGAAAAAATTCTCGTCTAGATTGCGAAATTTAATTTTTTAATTTTTTAATTTTGATAATGGAATTATGAAATTCATAATATCAATCATCTCAATTTTATAATCTATTATTCATAAATTACTTAAAAAAATTAAAAAACCAAATCACATTTCATAATTATACTATATAGATATTAAATGTCAAAAAAAAATAAAACAAAGTGATAAAGTAATTGTTAAAAAAATCTAATTATGCTCAAGCAATAAATGACGAGATTTTAGAGAAGTTAAGCCTCAAAAATAGATATGCCTGGGTAAATAATTGTCTTCAACCAATCTTAACGACGGAGCAACTTGCGTTCTTCAGAAAGGTTCAAAAATTTTGTTTAAAATTTGAGAAGAATAACAATATCACCCACAGTGCGGATGAAGATATTTATTCATGGATTCCCGAATTTGGAGCAGAAGGGTATATCACTAGAGCTCATAGGTTTGAATGTATTGATTTAAATCAAGACCCTCACGGCGCAGTACCAGATATCTTGAGGAACCTTGCGATGGATATGTTTGATCCTCAATTTGCTATGGCTGGCGGAGCGACGGTTCTTGCAATTAATCCGATCATTGCACATCACGAAAATCTACCCGTAAGACTCGAAGCATTGAAAGATTTAGCTACTGGGGTAAGCCCCGGATGCATCTGCATTACAGAACCAGAAAGGGGATCGGATGCGGTTCATCAATTAACAACTTGTGATGAACAAGAAGATGGAAGCTTTTTACTCAATGGAAGAAAAATTTATAACACTAACGCACCCAAATCTAAATGGGCTGTTGTATATGCTACTGGTGAAAAAAATAACGGAAATAAAATGGCCCAATTCCTCGTCAATACTTCTTGGGACGGATGGAACTGTGAAAGAGTGTTTATTCCGTGGGTTCCAAAAGTTCATCTAGGTCTCGAAACTTTTGAAAATCTGAGAGTTCCAAAAGAATATATATTAGGACCAGTAGGAAAAGGACGTGAACATCTCTTTGAGGGTTTAGTCCCAGAACGAATTGGCATAGCAGCTATGGCTATATCAGAATGCTGGGGTGCACTATCTCTCGCAGCAATTTATGCAAATATGAGAAAACAATTCGACCAAGAAATTTTGAAATTTCAGGGTGTTGGCTTTCTCTTAGCCGAGTTATGGGCAAAAACTACTAATTTAACGTGGGGAATATTTAAGTTCTGTGAATCCTACGACGAAAAAATTGAAAAATTTGGCGGTGAATTACCTACTAATATCTCACGTTCGCTAGTGGCATCTGCTTCACAGTTTAAATTCCATTGTACTTCTCTATCTAGAAAAGTATGCTATGAATCTGCCAATGTAATGGGTGGCGCAGGTTTGGGGGACAACACACTGATGCATGACTATTTGAATATTTCCAGAATTGAGGAAATCGTCGGAGGGAGTCGCCAGATCCAACAGTACATTATGAGTATGGCTCTCAGGCAATTATTTAAGATGATTTAGGGTTTTTTATAGAAAAATTAATTTTAAATAATTTATTTTTTTATTTTTATCTTGTTTCGAAAAATGGGATCAATCCAATATTTAGAGAATATGCCCATTTAAAAGCTAAAATCTTTATAAAATTTTTATATCTATTTTTCTTTCTACTCTTGAATCATAAGAAGATAAAATAGTTGAAAAAAAAAGATTTGTTAATTAGATTTATGTTACTGACATTTTGAATAGCTGTCTTAAGCTCATGCTCATAATATATTGTTGAATCTGGCGTGAGCCTCCCAGAATTTCCTGAATCCGAGAAATGTTAAGATAGTCATGCATTAGAGTGTTATCGCATAAACCAGCACCCCCCATTACGTTAGCAGATTCATAACACACTTCCTTTGCAAGCATTGTACATTGATATTTCATTTGACTGGCACTAGCAACTAAGGCTTGCGAGATGTTTTTTGGTAATTGTCCGCCGAATTTTTCTATTTTCTCATCAAATGCTTCGCAGAATTTAAGTAACCCTAATGTTAAATTAGTAGTTTTTGCCCAGAGGTCAGTTAAAAGAAATCCGACACCTTGGAAAAGCAGTATCATTTTATCAAATTGTTTTCTCATATTTGCGTAAATTACAGCATGAGCCAATGCTCCCCAGCATTCTGATATACCCATAACTGCGATTGCGATTCTTTCAGGGACTAATCCTTCAAATAAACGATCCCGCCCAGTACCTACAGGACCTAATATATATTCTTTTGGAACTCTGCAGTTTGTTAAGGTTTCTTTACCAAGAAAGAGTTTTGGAACCCAAGGAATATATACACGCTCAATTTCACATCCTTCCCATTCTGTATTAATTAAGAATTGGGCCATCGTATTACCGTTATTCTTTTCTGCTGTTGCATATCCTACAAGCCATTTTGATTTTGGCGCATTCGTGCTGAAAATTTTAATTCCATTAAGCAAAAAGCTACCATCTGGTTGCTCATCGCAAGTAGTAAGCTGATGAACAGCATCAGACCCTCTTTCCGGTTCTGTTATAAGGATTGCGCCTGGGCTTTTACCAGTCACTAAATCTTTTAGAGCTTCGAGTCTTACGGGCACATTATCATGATGTTCGTAAACGGGATTAATTGCAAGAACTGTCGCTCCACCCCCCATGGCAAATTGGGGATCAAACATATCCAACGCCAGATTTCGCATAAAATCCATTGCTAATCCATGTTCTTCATAATTCAAATCAACGCATTCAAAACCATGTTGACGTGTAATATATCCTTTTTCTCCAAATTCGGGAATCCATGGATAAATATCTTCATCCTCGCTGTGAGTTATGTTATTTTTCTTCTCAAATCTCATGCAAAATCGTTCAACTTCACGCAAAAAGCCAAATTCTTTCTGTGATAAGACAGGGGTTAAATTATTATTAAGGAAAGCATAACGGTTTTTGAGGCTAAATTTTTCAAGAATTTCGTCACTTATTGCTTGAGCATATTTTGTTTTTTCTAATGGCATTTTCTTTACATCCTATTTTTAATTTTTTTGTATTTATATTAATTTATACTAATGGGAATGTGAATTTGTTTTTTAACTTTTTTTTCCACAATTTCGATTGTAATCGAATTATCTAAAGATCTATATAAAAAGATATAAATAACCTAAGAGCCAAGTTTAGATTAGGTAAATCTAATTCATTGAAAATTATAAAACTCCTGAATTTAAAATGATTGAATTATCAAAAGAGATTTAAATAGAGAGGACTAAAAACTATCTTCATATTTGCTAGTGTTTTTAATTTTAGTCCAAATTTTTGTCAGATTATGATTTTAATACCGCAGTGGCAATATTTTCTATATATTGGGATATTTTTTTTTATTTTTAACATTCAAACAAAGTTAAAAAAAATTTCCAAAAATATGAAAATTTAAAGTAAAATAAAAAGAAATAAGGTAAAAATAAAAATTATTATTAATAATTCTAAAATTATTTATTCTTCTTCCTCTTCTTCCTCTTCTCCTAATAGATCTTTGATTTTAGCTTCTATTTCCTCGACTTTTTGATCGATTTCTTCTATTTTCTTAAATTTCTCGCAAGTTTTACATCCGTCATCTTCTTCACATTCTGGCAATGTATCACATTTTTCTTCGAAAACATCTCTTTCTTCCAATAAACCATCTATTTCTTCTTGAAGTTTCTCAACACTCATAATTTTCACCTATTATAACTAAATGTTACTTAATTACTTAATTTAATTTTTTTTTTGATTAAAATATTTGAATTAAAAAGCGACTAATGAATTACAAAAAATAAATGAAGAAAAAAGTGATGAATAGAAGAATTACGAGTACAATGAGAGCCATATAAAGAAATTTCTTTTTCCTTTTACTCTTATAAATCTCCATTAAATGGGGATCGTCTATCGGATTTTCAACAACCATTTCAGCAGTTCCAGTTTCTTCGGCTAACACCTTGGATATTTTTTCTATTTTGCGAAATTCTTTGATTCTCTTTTTCTCAGCTGAGATGGCATCTTTAATTATTTCAAATGTTTCTTCGGGGAGATCCTCATCAGCAAGTTTCACATCTTTAACTAATAAATCTAATCCTATCGTTAATTTATAATTCATTGAAAAATCTTTTTCTACAAATTTTTTAATTAAGGAGCTCTTTCCTACGGAAGCATCACCTGCTAATAAAACCTTAAATCGAAAGTTATTAGAATCCACAATTTCACCTAATCTAGGTCGTAAACCTAAAAGAGCAGAAAGAGCTAATGTTTCAAAAAGTTTATCTACATTTATATTATTTAATACAGATGTTTCTACATAATCAATTAAATTATTTCTATTAACTTTTTGAATTACAGTATCTCTTGGAATTGATTCACCAATTGTTTTAATTAAATCGCTCTTATTTCCAACCAAAATTATTGGAATATTTCCTGAGCGCTCACGTATATCATCAAAATACTCATCAATATTTTCGAACGTATCTGGACGGCTTAAATCGAAAACTAATCCAACAGCAGCAATACCTTTAAAGAAATCAGTTTTGAAGAAATTAAACCGTTCTTGGCCTCCTATATCCCATAAACTCAGAGTAATCTTCAAAAGTATGACATTCCTCGAAGTATTTAGTTTTCACTATTTTTTCTGAAAAAATATAATGTTTTCAAGAAAATTATTGATATTATAATATTATTGAACACATAAATATCTTGAAGTTATAAAAAAATAATGCGAAAATATCAAAAATATTAGAATGAATTTTGATGCATAATTGCTTATTTTTCCCAAACACCTATGAAATCATCCGTCAGTTTCAGGATTTTTTTAAAACCCAGATTTTGATATAATTCCCTAAGACTCTTTTCATCATGCTCCTGCCAACTATCACGCTTGTTATATGAATTGATTCCATCATTATCAGCTAAGAAAAAATCTAAAATTTTGATTATTTTTTCAGGAAAAAATTTAGTAATAAACATTATCGTTTTTCCAATGAAAGAATACGCATGCACATCTTTAGGTCTTATCGCAAAAGGCTCGCATAAAATGATCTTATTGGCGTGTTTTTTTGCATTCTCAACTAATTCAATGTGTCTATTTGTTTGAGCATCATAAATATGATGGAGTATGTCGCATAAAACAATTACATCTTGATGTTCTTCAGGATACTTATCAAAATCGAATATGTTATATTGTTTTAAAATTAGTTTTTTTAGTTTAATTTTCCCGTTTTCCCAGTCTTTATGCATTTTTTTTAAAAATCTGTGGTTAAGATCAAAACCAGTATAAACAGTAGAAGAACTTAAAAACCTTGTTAGAAAACCTGTGCCACATGGCAGATCAAAAACTTTTTGTGATCCATCCCCTATAAGTTTAGCGATAGTTGAAAATTTCTCATATCTATCATAAAGGCAGTCAGTAACAAAGTTATAGATAATCCCACTACGATACGGGAGACTTCTAAAACCCGCAAATCGTTGAAACCCCGTCTTAGTTGCCATATTGAATTTAATAATACAATAGTTAATTAGAATTGGTTATTAAAAAAGTAGTAAAATTTTATTAAAAAGTTTATCTTTTTAATAAGCTTAGATAAAAAAAACTTCATACTGAGCATATTATCATAAATCTTAGGAAGACAATAATGTTCTCAGATAAATTTTTACTCATAAAACATAAAAAAAAATGAAGTAAGTTAAAATTTTTATGTTAGAACTTATTAATAATTTCTTATTCATATTAAACTTTCAAATTCTCAATTTTTTCTTCTATCTCTTTATCAATAGATATAAGTTCTCTTTCTAAATCCTTAATTTCTTGAGAGATGGTCTCAAATCGTTCTTCCTGGATACTTAACTTTTTGACATACTTCTCTTTTAAAGTACTTTCTTGGGAAGTATTGCCTAAAACAGAGATATTTTCCCTAAGTCTTGCCTGTTCATCAGTCATTTGATATTTTTCATCCTCTAACTTAGATTTTTTAGTATTTAAATCGTTCTTTCTCCCTATCAATTCACCAATATCCTTGAGTTGTGCTTCTAATTCTTGATTTATAAATTTTTGCTGGACATAAAAAGCAACTCTTTTGAAGAGATCTTCTTTTGTATAATTGTAGAGATAATAGGTTGAATGGTCCTCTTTGCGCTCCTTGATTTCAAATTTAACTGCATCCTTAGGCTTAATGGTTAATTTAAATCGCCAAAAATTAGGAGTCTCTTCCGGGTCAGCGGGACTTTCTAAAATTTTATATCCGGATTGTTTGGGGTGATCTAAGTAAAGCTCTTTCTCCTCATTAGTCTTGTTTTTAATTTTATAGAGGGTTCTTAGATTGGTATAATAATACTCGTAGCAATAGGCCCCGCCGAATGATAATCTATGAACGTCTTTGTTCTGAGAAAATTCTTCGTAAGTGATAATTACGGCTTGTTCGACGGCATAATTTAAAATTCGGATATCATCTTTGTTTAAGAATGGAATTATGGCCTCTCCGGCAAGATTGTTATCGTAAATTATTGTCGCCGGACCTCTCTCGAGTGTTAAACCGGAATTATTCGTTATTTCGAGACAGGCATTCGGATTTTTATCGTATTCATTTTTGTTATAGAGCAAAATTTTTTTTGATTTTATTTCCTCCGTTAATATAGGAACCAATGCACTGTGCTTTCTTTTAATAGAAACTGGATTTGATATTTTATATTCAAAAAGTTCGCCTAAATCTTTCGTCTGGGTAGCTGTTTGGGATTTCACTTTATCGAAAAGTGCCGCATCATCCATATCCGCTGCGAAGCCCATGGTTGATGCTGCTACTCTACCGCCGGGAGCAGGTGGAGGTAATCCCGCTCTTGCTTTAGCCATTTTTTTAGCTCGCATAGGCATAGCTTCCGCTTCTTTCATTTTATAATCTTCGAAATTTTCCATTTCCATGCCTTCTTCAATTTCAGTCGGTCTTGCACTTAAAACCTTAGGCGGTTGAATTATATGTCTTTGAATATAAATGGGCCTATAAAAATCATAAATAAATGAAACTGGCATGCCTGCAACCAAAGATAATTCTATATCCTCCCAATCCTGGTTAGTAGTGTTTTCGATCAGAGCCCACCCGGACAGTAAACATATCTGATCTAGGGCTTGTTGCTTACTCACTATTAGACGGTATGAAGTCTTCCATACGGGCGATTCCCTTATATAACTAACAACAATAGCCCGCTCTCCTTCTTCTCCTCCCGGTTCGCAATTGATCGTTATTTTTTTAGAGTCTTTTTTCTTTCCGGCAATTACAGTGTCAAGGAAGAATTTTAAATCCTTTTGTAAGTCTTCATTCAAAATCTTAAAAGATGTATTTCAGAAAAAGGGATTTTCGTTATAACGTCATCATCTTTTAATAAGGTTAATAATTTTTCAATTATTTTTTCCTCCCTGACAAATTTTTCTATGAATTCAATTCCCATAATAGTTCCCGAAATTTTTTCACTTGATCCAATCGTGATAATCACGTCTGCGCCCTTAATTTGCGTTATGAGAGAAGAAAATGAGTCATGATCAGGTATATTTAACATAATTGTTCTAAGTAATTGAGAGGTATCCAATGCGGCGTCGTA
>CAZRKO010000038.1:0-10546 GCA_964600445.1 uncultured archaeon | reverse complement strand
GTTATATCTCTTGACAATATAAGAGCTTTTTTATTTCCATATTTATCTCTAAAAATATTTCCTTTAGATTCATACCAAATATATGTTCCATCTTTTTTTCTAATTCTACACTCAGTCTTTTCAACACCTTTAGCAAAACCTTCTCTTAATTTTTCAACAATATCTTTCATATCATCTGGATGAACAAAATTTCCTGCAAATTTTCCAATCATATCTTCTTTTGAATATCCTAATACTTTTTTATGAATTTCTTCATTAATATATTCATATTGGAATTTTTCATTAAGAACGTCAATTAAATCATTTGCATGTTCGGTGATTAGTCGGTATTTTTCTTCCGATTCTTTTAGTTCTTGTTCTGCTTTTTTACGCTTGGTAATATCTCTTGAAATTAAGATACTTTTTTTCTCCCCTTCATTGTTAACAAACGCTCGACCTTTAACTTCAAACCATAGATATTTTCCGCTTTTAATTTTAAATCTTAATTCAGTCGATCCCTCACGTGCTTCAAGTCTATCTTGATATTCTTTAAGAACACGTTCTAGATCCTCAGGATATATATATCTTAAGCTAGATTTGCCGATTAAATCAGTTTTAGTATAACCCGTTAATTTTTCGTGAACTTGTTCATTGATATATTCTATTTTAAAATTTTTATTAAGAACTATGATCATATCGTTTATATTTTCTGTAATGAGTCTGTATTTTTCTTCAGATTCCTTTAGTTTCTCTTCTGCTTTTTTTTGCTCAGAGATATCTTGGGTAATTACTTGAAATAAAAGTTCATTCTGCAATTTTACAATGGAAGCTTGCATCGATACCCAAATTACATTTCCATCTTTTCTATGAAGTTGTAGCTCCTGAGGTTCTGGAATTTCACCCTTAATCAATTTATTAAAACTCTCTAAAACATTTTTGCTGTGTTCTTCTGAAAAAAGACGAAATTTTCTAAACGTTTTTCCTAAAATCTCTTCTTTTTTATAGCCAAAAATATTCTCTACATTGGAATTTACTTGAACAACAACTCCCTTAGCATTTATTAAACCAACTGCATGAGGCGAGCTCTCAAATAATACCCTATATTTTTCCTCAGACTCCTTTAATTTCTGCTCTGCTTCCTTTTTTGCTGTAATATCTTGAATAAATACCATATCTGCTTTAATGCCATCATAAATAATAGGTTTGGTCTGAATTTCAACCCAAATTATATGATCTGAATCTTTAATGACCCGGAATTGGAAAAGGTTTAAGGCTTCAATATCACCTGAATATAATTTCTGAGCCAATGAAACGAGGATCTCTTTATCATCAGGATATATTATATTAAAAAATTCTCTCGCTTTCCAAGATAATATTTCTTCTTGAGAATATCCAATAGCCTCAGAGAATGCAAGATTACAATATTTAATTTCAAAGTCTTGAAATATTGCGAATCCCAGGAAAGTTTGATCTGTGATTTTCTTAAAAATTTCTTCAGATTGCTTTAATATTTTTTCCATTCTTTTTTGCTTAGTAATATCTCTTCCTACTGCTATTATCGTTTGGTTTCCATTTGCATTGACAACGCTTCCTTTTGCAGAAATACAAATATAATTACCATTTTTATGTTTTATTCTAAATTCTGAAGAGATTGGTTTTCGGGATTTTATAGTATCTAATATTGACTCTTTAACGCTAGATAAATCTTCTGGATGAATAAATTCTAAGATTTTTGTTCCCATAAGCTCGTTTTGATGATAACCAAACATATCCAAACATTGGGGACTAATATAAATAAAATTACCTTTCGGATCAAGTTCAATTATGGTGTCTAAAATATTATCTACTAAAAATTGATATTTTTGTTCTAAAAAATTTTTCAAATTGAGCACATCCTGATGTTAATTTTTAGCTAATTCATTAAAAAATTAGTGTTGTTTTTTCGAAAAAACTATATTTTATAAAATAAGACTCATACTATTAAAAATTATAGGGAAAAAGTACATTTTCGTCGCAAAGTTGCGACCAACTACGAGAAAATCTTCTTTATATTATAAATAAGTCAAATATTAAATTTTTTTATAAAAAAATTTAAGAAATTTATTCTACATCAAACCACATAGAACTTTTATCATCAACATGTCCGTTATAATTTACTGTTAGTTCTTCGTCCTTACTTACATCCCTGAGTGTTTTGTATTCTATTGTTTGATTTTTGTAATCATATACATATTTTAAGTTTGGTTTATACGAATGGTTAAAAAATTGGCACTTACTAAATGCGATGGCGGTTTGAAGTTCTGGCTTACTGGGATCATCCCATTCAAAAACATAATGATAGAAGATGGTTTCGCTTATTCTTTCATATTCTTCGTTTGGAATTAAAATAACGTGTCCTATTTCTACAAGCGTTCCTTTCTTAATATTTTTTTTAGCGAATACACCCTTTCCTTTCTTAGGAGAGATATATCTAACTTCCAGTAAGTTATCCGTTGAAAACACCTTTTAAAATTCAATGAAAATTCCAATTAAATTATTAACTTCATTATTGGATATATGATCTATTAAATTTTTTTTAATAATTAATTTATGGTAAATAATTAAATCTTGAGATTAACAAAAAAAAATATTAATACAAGCTATGAACCCTTATAAATAGGCTTTAATTTGAATTTATTAGAAAAATATTGATTTTTTTAATATTCTCTTTTACAGTAATGATAATATAATTATTATCAATTACAGAAAATTCTTTATTTTTAGTAATATCACTCTCATTAAATACAATAATTGATTTTTCTTTCCACCATTTAGGCTTATGGATTTTTATTTTCAAATCTTTAGAAAATTCTAGATTTAGCTCGATCTTAATTAAATTTGATGAGGATTCTATTGAGATTAATGGAGATTTAAATTGGAAGTTCTGACCATCTATCTTTGGATGAATAATTAGGGAATCATAGTTTGCTTCAATTCCGGCAATTTTAATGACGGATAAAAGATAACATGCGTGAACATTAAGATTCATCAACGGAAAATCGCACATGGGGGTAAGAAGGTGGTAAAAAGCCTCTCCTGAATTTTCGGCATAATCGGCAATATAAGCGTCAGGACCGCTCCAGATCCCGTACCAAATATCAGGGTACGCTTCTGCTCTTTGGGCTAAAGAATTTTTCTTTAATGAATTATAAGCTTTCTCGCCATCATATAATGAGTATGCCCACGTTAATAGTGAGTTCATAGCATGCCATACTCCGCCATTCACATCCCATCCAAGAGGTAAAATATTCATTGTTGTCTTTTCAGGGGGATATGAAATATATTGACCGATCGGAGATGGATCATCTAAATTTTTGTAAATCTCATTTATTAAAGTTTGAGCTCGTTCCTTTTCTAACATCTTTGAAATTAAGATCCAACTATGATGTTCGAGATAGATGTTTTTATCCCCAATTGGGTTTCCTTGACCATCCCATCCTCGATAATACCATTTTCCATTCCATGATTGTAAAATAGCTTGTTTTAACCTAACTAATTTCTCAGTATATTGATTTGCTAAATTTAAATTATATCTTTCCAACAATGGAATTAATTTTTGGATAATATAGATAGTAAACGCAGTATTGAAATTTGATTCGCCATATTGAATGAATTTTTTACGATTGTCAACAAAAAGCGATATTCCATCACTCCAATCGCCGTCACCTACCTTTATTAAACCATGCTCCCCTATTCCTAATTTATCAGAAAAGAGATAGTCAAGGGAAATATAAATTCGTTCCAACACAGTCGAATTTTTATTTGTAGATTTAGGATAAAAAAGTATTTTTTCGTGTAAAAAGTTAAAGTCCCTCGTTGTATAGATATATTCAATTATTCCCCATATTAGAAAAATATAAAGATCTGAAGGTTTGGCATGAACAGATCGAGTAAATGTTTTGGCAAATCCATATATACTATAAGGTAATTTGCCATCTGGGCGCATAAAGGAAATGGCATATGTTAAATACTCTTTCGCTAATTTTTTATTGAGAAATATGATCGGGTAAAGATAAAGCATATAATCTCTAATTGCACCATCAAGGCCGTGTCCAAATAAATAAATTGAACCCTGAGGAAATTTATGTAAACCAAGATATTCGTCTAAAAAACAAGCACTTCTAGTATAATAGGAATGCCATTTGGTTTCGCGTGCTAACCACAAATCTTTTTCACAATTAAGTTCTATAAAGGAATGTTTCCACTTTTCAGCGTTCCACTTAAGTATTGACGCTTCTGATGTGATTTCTCGATATTTCTCAATTAAATCAGGTATCTCATCTTTTTTACTATATCCAAAGATTAAAACAATTTTCTTTACTTCTTTTGGTTTTAAATCAATTTCAGTGCCAACTCCAAGACATGGATCCTTGATATTTTTCGGGTTGATTTGGTTTTCAGGAATGTTCGATTTTTTCCAGTTGATTTTAACTTTGATTCCTTTTTTTTTAATAATGTTCTCGGAATTCCAAAAAACTTTTTTAGCAGTACCTTGTATCATCGATAAAAATATCGTTTTTGGATAATAATTGTGTTTGGATGGTTCATCTGGTTTATTAGGTGGGTTTTTTTTATATTTTGGCTTAAGATAAATTGACTGTGATTCTGAATGATAAGAACAATTAAAATTGAATTTGCTATCAAACTTTTGCCTTGAACCATCTGTATCAGTTCTGGTTAATTTCTGTGAAATCTTAATTAGTTTACCTATTAAATTGAGAAATTTGCTTTTACCGAACTTCTTTCTATTTTTAGCAGTTACCACTAAGGATCTTAATATATGAAGCAAATAGATATCCCAAAGATCAATAATTTTAACATGTTTAATCGATTCATTTTCAGAATTGTTTGAAATAATAATCTCTGAAATCAGAACAGGATCATCAGAAAATGGAGTACAAATATTATGAGTTATATCTAGATTTTGTTTTTGAATCTTTTTTTGGAAATACCCTATTCCAAAAATTCGTTCATAATTATATTTCCTATCAGAATTTTCCTTATTGTATAAATCAGACCAAAATTCTCCGGAATTTTCCAGACTAAAAAAAGCAATTCCTCCTCCAAGCTTTTTCTTTTTCTCATCCCTATAAGTCAGCCATTGAAATCCTCGACCTGACTCTAAAACTTGGACATGACCCCTATTATGAGCTGTTGCTGTTATTCTATCATTTCCAATTTGATGAAAATGATCAATTGAAAAACCATATGTAGTAGGGGTTTTAGCTATTGGTTCAATATATTGATTACAAGTATAATTATATGCTGGTAAATCAAACTTATCTGTTATCCAACGACCAAAATTACCATTACCCTTCATAAGATTAAATCTCCTTTTTATAAAATGTAGAATCTGCTAATAGTTATATTAAATGTTTTTACATATAAAGTTAAAATATTTTTATTCAATCGTAGCATGCCGTTTATCTATATCTTCTTCCGAGACTTCTAAAATTTTCATTAAAGTCCCTCCTATAGAATCCAATACCGATAAGGTAGAAATATCAAATAGACTAGTATAAGGGGCTAATGTCTTTTGAGATAGGGCTTTATCTTTACTCTTTCCTTCTATTTGGATAATGCAATCGGATATTTTTCCAATTGTACTGTTTACATTACCAGTTAATAAAGCAATTTTTCCGCCTATTTTTTTCGCTTTATTAGCTATAGCAACAGGAGATGTTGTTTCACCACTGCCACTAATTAAAATAAGCAAATCATCCTTACTATATTGGTGGGTTACCGCGTCAGATACAAAACAGGAATTAATTCCTAAGTGCATTAATCTTTGGGCAAAACAACGACCTATAAAGCCTGATCTTCCGGCTCCATAGACAAACACCATACTATCAGAATCTTTTATACGAAGGATTAAATCAATTAATTGAGCAATTTTATTATTATCAATCATTTGCTCATTTTTTTTCACTTGATTGGCAATCTCAATCATAGTTTTGTGAAAAATTTCTTTAATTTCATCTTCATTCATTTTTCAATTTCCTCTTTATTTTTACTCCTCTCTATACTTTTCTGGATTAACACATCTACGCCATTCTTCTACAGTTTCTTTGGGCCCTAATCCTATGAGCAAATCGCCCTCTTCAAAAATAAAATCAGGTTTAAAACTATAAATCCATTTATCCTCTCTTTTTAACGCTATAATATGAAAACCTCTTTTATACCGGCTATCCTGGAGTTCATGATAAGATTTTGCCTTAAAATAAGAATCTTCGGATAAATTTTCACGGACGACAATCTCTTCGGTTTCTCTAATTGCTTTTTGTAAAATACTATGAGGTTCAAATCCTTTTATAATATTTTCAGCTATATGTGCAGCAGCATCAGCTATTAATTCACATGAAAACACAATTCTCATAATCCCCACAAGATCTCGCGGAGACTCAACTAAATGAGCAAAATCTAATAGATCCTTTTCAAACGCAATATTTAGACCATCCATTAATTCTTCCATTTCAAGAATATCTTCTGCCAGTTCATAATTATTAAAAAATAAAGATGCTAACGCCAACTCAATCATAGTTTCGGAAATATCCGTTATTTGAACGTAAGTTCTTTTAAGCTCAATCAATTGTTCATAAATCTCTTCATTCTCAAGATCAAATTCAAATTCCTTTTTCTCTTTACCGATTTCAAACGAAATAGGTTCTTCATCGCAACAGAGCTTTTTCATGTCAATGATCAGCTCGATCTCACCTTTAATTATTAGAATATCATTTTCCATTACAATCTCATCTTTATTAAATAACCATTGATCATTTCTTTTGATGGCAATTAAATTAACTCCATGTTGAGATCTGAAATGTATTTCTTGTCGCGGTTTTCCCGCAAATTCGCTTCCCTTTGTTACTTTAATTTTAACAATAGGTTCTGGAACTCCCCAAATCCCAAAAAACTGAGTAAAATCAGTTATATCGCTATTAATATATACAACTCTCGCAATATCAGACAAAGCATCGCTAATTTTATCGATAGAATACCCCATGACTACAATTGGTTCTAAACGTTTTGCTTCTTTAATGCCTCCAGCTTGAGTTTGGATAATTTGAAAATTTAAAAGGTAAGTTAATTCATGAATTCTTCCTTCTAATTTGTAAGCTTCATCTGCAATTTCCTTACTTCCGAACTTGATTGCGCTATAAGCAAGATCGATCATTAAGTCAATATTTTGCTTCATCTCTCTTAGGATATCCTTAAGAGATAAGGGCTTATACCTAAACTTTTTCTTAGGTTTCATATCGTTTTATTCACTCATATTTTTCTATTTATTGTTTCTATATAAATATTATGATAAAAGTAATCAACAATAGAGGGGTTAAGAAATCCGCTAATGATGTAACAAAAGGGATTAAGAGATTGTTTGGATCCTTTCCTTTTTGAAATAAGTAAATTGAACTTATAAATAAAAGTACAAACAAGCAAAAAAATAATGAAAGAATTGTCAAGATGATTATAAAAATAATTAAAAACGGATTGATTATGTTAATCCCTGTAGAAATTCCTATCATAAATCCTAAAAACATCAAAACTAATAGGCTTAATAAAACCGTAATTAATAATCCAATAAAGTCCTCAACTAATCTTTCAGATTTTTGAACCTTAGGAGGTATTGAACCAATATGAAGGTGAGTTGTTAAACGCGAAGTTAGTACTGTACAAATATCACCTATTAAAGAATTGAGTGAGGGTAATATTAAAAGAATAATAGGAATAGCATAGATTATTTTCTCATTTATGGATAAAAGAGTACCTGAAAGAATCCCCATAAACGAGGAAATTATCACGATAATTATTGACTCTTTAAAGACCTTTTTGAAATACTCCATTTTAAGGAACCCCCAACATTATAAGAATAAAATAAAAGCAGATAACAGTAAAAAAATCATCAACTGCAGTCATTATTGGATTTACAACATTATTGGGATTAAATCCATACCGAAAAGCTAAATAATTTAAGAAAGTAGATGTTGGAATTGAAATTGTTAAAGTAAGAAGAATCGCCATAATAGGTATTATGATAAGCATTTCCATTGATATCATATACATTTTTATTAAGAAAAGATCCAACATAATACTAATGATTCCAATCATACACGCTGTTACAATAGAAAGAGCATAAGTGGCAAGCACATTTTCAATCCAAGATTTTGTATTGAATTCTCCAATTATTAAATCTTTAGAAGTTCTAGCTATAAAGGGCCCACTTAAACTTCCCCGAAGGGATAATAAGGCGGGAATAATAATGATTAAGATAAGAAAGCTTTTGAAAGTTAATATTAGAAGCGTGAGAATTACACCAGCAAGAATATCTCCAATTATCGAGACAATCTCCGAAGGGAAGGTTTCTTGAACAATCTTTCCCTTAGTATCTTGTCTCTCCATCTTACATCATCTTTATAATTAATTGAGAATTTGGAATTACTTTCCAGCATAATTGTATAATACTTTTAATCTTAAAAATTATTAAAAATTTCCCAATAATTTAGTTAGATACCATATTTCACTTTCATTACTACGGCATTTATGATTAAAACGAAAAGAATTATGATACCCAAAACGTAAAACATGTTAGCAGAATAAATTTCAGCAAAATACCCCCCAATGAGGGCGCCTAAGAAGTTGCCAAACCATCCAAGACTCAAAACTAATCCGAATCCGAACCCGATTCTTTTCGGATGCACAAAATTATTGACTGCCGACAATAGCTGGGGATATATAATATAAAGTAAAAAGCCCACAATACCAAAAAAGATCAAGGTAATAATCAAATCGCTGGTATTTAAATAAAGATATAATGAAAACAGGCAGATTAATAAAGTACTAACTAAAATAATGGATTTACTCATCCCGATCTTAGATTTAAAAATACCTGATGAGTAGGCACCAATTACACCAAAAAGTATTGTAAATCCTAAAATTAATCCCGAAAATTCGGAAACTACACCTGTTTTTTCAACTCTAAGATAGGTTGCCAGATTAGTTATTACCATTGTATATGCAGCGGCATAAATGATATAAGTACCAATAATTAAGCATATCAAAAATTTTTCGGGTTTGTTTTCCTCGTAGTTCTCTAAGTTTAAATCTAAATTATTGCTATCTAAATAATACTCTTCAAATTTAATCTTTCTAAAGTTAAAAAAGATTACTATAAACAAAATAAAAATTAACACCGACCAGGTTATTATAGCAAGTTGCCAGGTAAAAATGATAATTATTATCACAGATAAAAAAACAGCAACACATTTCCCCATGTCTCCGGCAGCGCCTTGTCGCCCTAACATGATATCTCTTTCCTCTACATACATTTTGCTTGTAGTTGTATACGAAATAGAGTGCTGAAACCCTAAAGCTATGCCGATAAGCGTGGCAAATATTAATAAACTTATAAAATTAAAAGAAAAAATAATTAGAAATGAGGCTAAGGCCAAAAGAAATATTCCTATTTTTATTAAAAATTCAGAATATTTATCTGTAAAATATCCTACAATAATTTGAGAAATAGCCAATGCGAGGGCATTAAAAGCAAAAATCAGGCCTGTCTGAAACCAATTTAAATTAAGTGAGATGAAAAAACTTGCCATTAATATCGGGAGTATAAAAGTTATTCCATCATTAAAAAAATGATAAGAATAAAGTCGATTCTGAATATACTTTCGTTTATCCTTTTGTGTGCTCATTAATGTTATAAGCTCTTAATTACATAAAAATCTCTTTAATTTGAGGATTTTCACAATAAGTTCATCCAGTTAGGATTTATTTTATTCAGAGCTTTTTCAATTTCTTGTCTAACATCCCAATTATCATCTCCGAGTGCGCTTATAAGTGGTTTTAACGCTTTAGCATCTCCTATCTCAGCTAAAGCGTTTGCTGCAGCGATTCGAATTTTTGGATCACTATCTTTCAATAATGTTGTAAGAGGGGTGAAGTCTTCAATATTTTTAAGTTTGCCGAGAGATTTTGTTGCCCAACTTTTTACAAATACATCCTCATCGTTTATGCAAGAGATTAAGGGTCCCAGTGCTTCATCCGTTCCAATTTTAGCTAATAAATTCACAGTTTCTCTCCTTAATTTCCAATCTGAGCTATTTAAAAAGCTTTTAGAACGATCTATGATTCGTTTTCTGATCTTAGGATCATCAAATTTAGATAATGCATTTGTAGCTTCCCTCCTTACTCCTGACTTTTCATCATTAAGTAAGTCTAAAAGTGTATCAATATGGTTCTCATTTCCAATTTTTCCTATTATTTTAGCGCTAAACTTACGTATTTGCCACTCTCTAGCATTTATTCCTTCAAGAACTAATTCATTCACTTTGTTATTTGAAATTTTTATAATAGCGCTATACGCTAAATTTCTAATTCTTGAATCTTTACTATTAAGTAACCTTATTAAGATACGCATCGCATCTGGATCATCCCCCGCACTTGATAATAGTTTTACAGCTTCCCTTCTGGCGACTAACTTTCTTTTTTTTAGTACATCATATACTTCCTCAAATGACTTCGA
>CAZRKO010000037.1:0-10621 GCA_964600445.1 uncultured archaeon | reverse complement strand
GATTATACATTTTGTATTAAAAATTAAGCAAGAATTAGACAATAATTTAATCTTAATAGCCTCTGGCAGAATTATCCCAAAATTTTACCCTCTCCTAACTTATTTAGGAATTGATTTAATTGATAGCTCTTATTTATTGTATTTATCTTCAGAGAACTTTTATAATGCTTTAGAATATTTATTACCGATATATAAAATTAAATATTTGCCATGTTCATGCCGAGCTTGTAGAGGAAAATTGAAAAATTTATTAGAAGAAAAATATTCCTCAGAAAAAATTAACTTGCTAAGCCTCCATAATCTAATTTCAGCAAAAACCTATATGAACAAAATTATACAATATCTAAATTATGAGGACTTCCGGGCTTTTGTTGAAAAATCCTCCTTAGACGATACTAATTTAATTTCTATGTTAAGAATTTTAGATAGAGATTATTTTGATCTATTTAAATATGAAACTCCGATCACCCAAAAAAATAAAAAAGTGAATTGTCTTGGGGCATTATCATATTATAGGCCGGATTTCCGAGAATTCCGAGAAAGAGTGATAAAAACCTTTGAACCGGAACAACAAACCAGACTAATTATATTATTTCCTTGTTCAGCAGGAAAACCATATTCAGAATCCAAATCCCATAAAAAATTTCTAAGTATATTGAGAAAATATCCTGAATTTCCGGATTTTCAAGAAATAATTCTAACATCTCCCCTGGGTGCAATTCCGAGACAATTGGAAAATATTTATCCAGCCAATTCTTACGATATATCAGTTACGGGTGAATGGGACAATGAGGAATTAAATATTTCAGCAAACATGCTCATAAAATTACTTAAAAAATATAATCATGACATCCCGGTAATTTGTCATCTCGATAAAGGATATCACGAAATTATTAACAGGGCTAAAGCAGAACTGAAGCATGAGTTTTATTTTACAGAAATTACTCAAAAATTAACTACTAAAGAATCTTTGCTATCATTAAAATCTCTGATTGATTCTAAAATAAAAGATTTTAACCCGAATGATATAATTTCTAAAGATTTATATTTATCAAAATCTTGGGATCGTAAATTTATAAAAATTTTAGATTATCAGTATGGTCAAGGCTCAGGAGTAAAAATCCTTAAAAATGGGATAAAATTAAGAAAAGGTAAATCCCATACTAAGATTGAGATAAAAGATGCTAAAAGCAATAATTCTTTAGGTTTTTTCAATTATAGTACGGGTCAAATAGACCTAACGATTAAAGGAGCATATTTATTGGCACCATTTTCGGAATTGGCAAAATTCATTGTATTTAACGGCAAAAAAATGAGTGGAAATACACTATTTCGTCCAGGAGTATTAGAATTTAGTCGAAACCTCATACCTTATGATAATGTAATAATTCTAGATGAAGATAAAGAAAACATTATTGGAGTAGGTCATGTTATAGTTGGTTCTAATGTTATAAGAAATACAAAAACAGGTCGAGTTGCTATAGTCTATGAAAGTGCTAAATGAAAATCATCAGAATCCATTAGCCGATTTTGTATGTTATTTAAGAAAAAAAGCAATAGGAAAAAAGAGAGAATTTTCAAATGAACAGTTGGAAAAACCCGTAAGCTTTTGGACCAAAACTGATAGGCTTATAGACGAGATTGGCAAAGAATTTACGGTAATACTGAGAACTAAGGGATGCAGTTGGGCTTTAGGTAATTTCGGAGGGTGCTCGATGTGCGGATACATTCAAGATGCCAATATTAAAGAAGTCCCCTCACATTACCTTATCAAACAATTTGACTACGCGTTAGAAAGAAAAATAAATGAAATAAATAATCCACAGAATAATTATATACTTAAAATTTTCAATTCGGGCAGCTTTTTTGATAATTCAGAACTCAATGACGATGTTCGCATGCATATTTACCGGAAAATTTCCGATATTAAAAACATAAAAGAGTTAGTTATCGAATCCAGGGTTGAATATTTAACCGCAGACCATCTTTCAAAACTTAAAAATAATCTTGAGAATAAACATATTGAAGTAGGAATAGGCCTTGAAACCGTTAATGATTATATTCGGAATAATTATATTAATAAAGGGTTAATGTATGAGAATTTTCTCGAAGCAGTTAAATTGTGCAGGACATACGATGTAGGAGTGAAAGTTTATTTATTACTTAAACCTCCATTTCTTAATGAGCAGGGCGCAATAGATGATTGCATAGATACAATCAAAACGTTAATTAATTTAAAAATAAATACGATTTCAATAAATCCTCTGAATATTCAAAAAGGTTCATTAGCAGAATATTTATGGTATCAGAATAGATATAGACCTCCCTGGTTTTACTCTCTATTTAAATGTCTAAAAAAAGCAATCAAACAAGAAGATCTAAAAAATGTAAGAATATTATCCGACCCCTCAGGTGCGGGAACAAAAAGAGGTATTCACAATTGCTTAAAATGTAATGAAAAAATGATAAGTATGCTGAAAGAATTTGTATTAAATCAGGACATAAATCGATTGAATCAAAAGGAAATAGATTGCGATTGCAAAATAAAATACTATCTAAAACGGAATTATCATTGATATAAAAAAAGTTTTTATGATTCAATTTTTTTGATCCAAAATAAGATAATTCCGTGAAAATTTGTAACTTTTTATATGCTTTGGAATAAAAAATTCTTTTTTTTTCCGATGATACTAACAAATTTTGGCAAAAAAAACAAAATATGTTAGCAAAAATCGATTCTACTTTTTTGTAGTGATTTAGAACATTCATAACAAACTTTAAATAGCAAAGATCAATTATCTTTCTTTATATTTCAATTACCAAAGATGGTAAAATATTGAAAGGTTGGGTTAAACTAAGTCTATTCTACATAGGGAAATCTAAAAAACATCAAATTTTTAGAGTAAAACAATGGAATAGAAACTTTGAAAAAATTTACCATAAAACTGTTTTTAATACGAATTATGAGGAAATAGGGTATATTAAAGAAATATTTGGACCAATAACCTTACCATTTATTTCCATTAAAACTCTACCAAATAAAGAATTTAGCCCATATAATGAACTTTATGTTAAAGTCTGATAAGATTTTTCAAGATTTTTAAAAAAAAAATTAAATTAAAGGTGTAAATTATTTCAAGTTGGAATAACGTGAAGACAACATTTGAAGAACTTAATAAGGATTCTTTTAGCGGCGATAATCACTGTGTTGAGTGCGGAAATTCTATTTCTTTTGATGAAAATAGAGGTCTATATGTCTGCGAAAATTGCGGATTAATCGCCTCAGAGCGACATATTGACCAAGGGCCTGAATGGCGTGCTTTTGATGCAGACCAAAAAAAGAAACGAACTAGAACAGGAGCACCTATGACTTATATGATTCATGATAAAGGGCTCTCGACCATGATAGATTGGAAGAATCGAGATATTTTTGGGAAGGAAATACCTGCAAAATTACGAGCACAGATTTATCGATTAAGAAAGTGGCAAAGTCGTATAAGAGTATCAGACGCAACTGAAAGGAACCTGACCTTTGCCTTGTCTGAATTGGATCGAATGGCTTCCAACTTAGATTTACAGAAAAACCTACGCGAATGTTCTGCTAAAGTATATCGAGATGCGGTAGAAGCACATCTTATTCGTGGTCGAAGTATCGAAGGAGTAGCAGCAGCTAGTCTATATGCTGCGTGTAGAATGTATAAAGTGCCACGAACTTTAAATGAAATTGCAGAAGTTGCCCGGGTTGATAAAAAGGAAATCGGGCGCTCATTTCGATTTATTTCTAAAGAATTAAGATTAAATTTAAATCCAACTAAACCAATTGATTTTCTCACTCGTTTTATCAGTGAATTGGATTTATCTCAAAAATGCCAGCAAATTTCTAAAAAAATAATTAAAATGGCAGAACAGAGAGGACTAACCTCTGGAAGGGGACCTACTGGCGTTTGTGCCGCTTCAATTTATGCTGCTTCAATCTTATGTAAAGAGCGTAGAACACAGAGAAGAATTGCTAAAACCTCGCAAGTCACCGAAGTCACGATTAGAAATAGATTTAGCGAGTTAATCGAGAATCTGAACCTGGGAATCTCGTTAAAAAAAAAATAATTAAAATTTATTTTACTTTTCTCTTATTTAACCATTTAAATTGAGTATTATAAAAAGACTTATTTAAATCATTTTAAACAGCTGTCTCAAGGCTAAGCTCATAATGTATTGTTGAATTTGTCGTGTTCCACCACCCATTTCTTGAATTCTCGAGATCCCTAGGAGATCATGCATTAAAGTATTATCACAGGCACCTGCTCCACCCATAAGATTAGAACATTCATAACAAACACGTTCGCTTAATTTCGCACTTTGGGATTTGAGTTGAGATGCATTCGCTACCAACGCTAAATTGAATTGTTTAGGAAGGTTTCTGTTAAATTGTTCCATTTTTTCGTCAATTATTTGAGCAATATGGAGGAATGCTAAGGTTAAATTCATTGTTTGTGCCCATAAATCAGCAAGGGTAAAACCAACACCTTGATATTTTAAAATTTCTTGATCGAATTGTTTTCTCATGTTGCAATAAATCACTGCATGAGTTATGGCATTCCAAGCCTCTGCAATATTTAAAGCTACAATTCCTAACCTTTCCAGATTTAAACCTTCAAATAAATGTTCTCTTCCTTGTCCAGGTGCTCCTAAAACGCATTCTTTAGGGACTTTTAGATTGGTAAATGTTTCTTTCCCGATGGACATTCTTGGTGTCCAAGGGATATTTACTCTTTCAGCACTCCATCCTTCCCAAGAAGTATCAACTAAGAATTGAGCCATTGTATTTCCGTTATTTTTTTCTGTACATGCATAAATAATCGCCCAATGAGCTTTAGGACCGTTTGTTTGATATATTTTTTGCCCATTAATGAGGAAACTCCCATCTTCCTGTTCATCACAAGTTGTTAGCATATGAACCGCATCAGAACCTCTTTCTGGCTCTGTAATACAACAACATCCCACTTTTTCCCCCGTAACCAATTCTTTAAGTGCCCGAAGCCGAATATCAACACCTTCATGGTGAAGCATTAATGGATTTATCACAAGAACAGAAGCTCCCATACCCATTGCTAATTGGGGATCAAAAAAGTCAGTAGCGAGGACTCGCATAAATTCAGCTGTAATACCATAAGGCTCGTAGTTTAATCCTATTTCATCAAATTTATTTACACGACTAACTAAGCCCTCTTTCCCTATTTCTGGAATCCAATCATAATAATCTTCACTATGGTTAATATCATTTTTTTTCTCAAATCTTTCATAAAACTTTTGAGCTTGCTTGAGAAAATTAAAATGTTCCGGTTTTAGAATGCTCATCAAATTATTATTTAACAATTTATTACGATTTTTTAGTGATAATTTTTCTAATATCTCGTCATTTATACATTGTACTTCTCCTTTTTTGCCAACCAATATTATATACAACTCCTGATTTTAATTAAGATTTAAAAATTACAATTGATTTAATTTTGAAAAATTATAATGAGAATAAAATTTTTGGAATATTAATTATTTATTTGCTTCGTTTTTTTAACTCATTAACATTAGTTATAAAAATTTTTATACATGGTTGTTTAGAATAAGATATAGAATTAAAATATAAATTTTGTTGAATATTAAAATGGAAAGCATGTTTTCGGATTTAAGTGAAGAAGAGTTAGAATGGAAGGTCGAAATTGAAGAATATCTTAAAAATAACTTAGGACCTTATGTAGATGATATAGAACAAGGTAAAGTGGATATTTGGGATATAATCAGACCTATGGGTAAAAAAGGATATGTTGGAATTACTTTTCCAAAACGATTTGGAGGATTAGGTGGGACTTTTATGAAGGAATTATTGTTTTCAGAAGCTGTATGTTATCACAGTTTACCCGTTGATATGTCGCGAGGCGCTTCGAGTTATCCCGCTATGTTAATAAGAACATTTGGTAAAACAAAATCACTTAGAAAATATATTGATCCTCTTTGTAAAGGAGAAAAAATAGGATGCTTTTGTTTCACTGAGCCAGACGCAGGGAGCGACTTGTCGAGAATGAAAACTATAGCGAAATACGACAAAGCTAGTGAAGAATATATTTTAAATGGTGAAAAAAGGTTTATAACAAATGGAAGTGTAGCTGATATTCTTATAGTCTATGCCAGAAATGGAGCTTTTATTGTACAGTCCGATTGGGAAGGTTATGAAGTAATTGAAGAATATAGTATGATGGGACTTCATGGTTTACATTTAGGACATATGAAATTTAATAATGTGAGAATTCCTAAGGAAAATGCGCTTTTTTATAAAGAAATTAAAGAAGAGTCGGGTAAAAAAAGATTAGGGAAAACAGCGGCAATAGCAAGCATGCAAAATTTTTTAGGACCTGAAAGGGCTGTAATATCTGTCGAAGCATTAGGCGTTGCTAAAAGAGCTTTAGAAGTAGCAATTCAATATACTCGTGAGAGGGTTCAATTTAAAAGACCGATTTCTGAATTTGAGGGTATTAGTTTTAAAATTGCTGAAATGATGACATTTTATGAAGCTGCGAGGGCACTTGTTAATAAATCAGTAAGAAATATTGGTGATGGAGATTTAGCAGCAATGGCAAAGTTGTTTTCCTGTCAAACAGCCTATAAAATATGCGACGAAGCACTTCAATGTTTAGGAGGAATTGGTTACACTAATAAATATCCTGTAGAAAGATGTTTAAGAGATGTGCGTCTTCTACGCATCGGGGGAGGCACTGATGAGGTTATGAAATATGTTATTCAAAAGGGAATTTACAGAAAAATTGGAAAACAAGAAGTGATTGCAGATATACCGAAATTTGTATCCATTTCTGCCCAAGAATCCCAAGAACAAGAAGAATAATTTTAAAATCCTTTTTGTTTTCAATTTTTTTTAAAAAACCTGTAAAATTTTTATATATATCTTAATTTGAGATGTATATTAAGAATGAATGAAAATTCTAAAGAAGAAGAAAAACCAAGACTTCCCCCTGGTCAACATATAACCGATCGTTTTCCAGTGCTTCAAAAGGGGAGCATTCCACAGGTTGATAGAGATAACTTTATTTTGGAAGTTGCGGGTGAAGTTGAAAAACCTATGAAATTTACGCTAGCTGAATTGAAACAACTCCAAGATAAACAAATTATAGCAGATATACATTGTGTTACATCCTGGAGCAAGTTTGATACAAAATGGGAGGGGATTTCATTTAAAAAGTTATTAAGCTTAATAAAGCCAAAAAATAGTGCTAAATTTGTGGAATTCCTTTGTGCTGATGGTGGTTTTACAACTACAGTTCCTATAGAACGCTTAAAGGCAGATAATACTTTATTAGCACTTACATATGAGGGAGCCCCGATTAATGATAAACATGGAGGTCCAGTTAGGCCAATAATCCCAGATTTATATTTTTATAAATCAGCAAAATGGGTTATCAAAATTTCTTTTCTTAAAGAAGATAGATTAGGGTATTGGGAGCAAGGAGGATATTCGAATAAAGCAGATCCTTGGAAAGAACAACGATATAGCTACCATGACTAAATAATTACACTTAATTATCCCTCAGATTACTTTCATGTTATCTTCATATTATAGCATTTAATGATTTATTTTTCTAATTTTAACCTATTAATTAAAAAATTAATGGGTTAAGTGAAACTTCATTGGAAAAATTAATTAATCAATCGGATGTTAATTATTTTCTCTCTGAGATTAAGCAAATATTCCCGAATTTTGTTGCTGGAGTGCTGTGCGATCGACATGGATTTACGATTGCATCAAAAATTCCTAAAAATTTTCATATTCAAGAAAATATATTAGCATTATCAGCGATTTCAAATAAAAAAGACTTTATTGAAGAGAATGGATATTTAACGGTTAAAAGAGATTTAGATAAATCAAAAGACATAAAATTATTTGTATTATTGGAAAAATCTTATAAAAATATTACCTGTTTCAAAAAATTAAAGAAGCTTATTGAAACTCAAGGCATATTTTAGCGAATAAAGATTTGTGGTAAAAAACTTTTAAATTCTTTTCGCGATGTTCAAAAGAAAAAAGGGGAGATTAATAGGTATTTATATACTAAACTTTATTTATATTAATAAGAATCATTAAGGGTACATTTAAGAGTTTGGTTTAAATAAATAGTTTATAATTTATAGAAATAAAGATTTCTCCCAATAATAAAATAAATAAGAGAAAAACATTAATTAGGTTGACACGATTTTGAGTTATTCTAAGGACGAGGCCATTTTAAAGAAAATACTTACTAATATAATTAATAGTACAGCAGGATTAAAACATGCGATTATGATCGATGATACAGGCCTAACAATTTTAAGTCAATCTAAGTTTAGTTTTTCTGGAGATCAAAATATTTCTGTAGAAAAAATTGGAGCTATAGGCGGGGCCGTTTTTACTGCGGGAGAAGAACAAGGACTAATTCTCGGATATGGAAATATTAAAACTCAGATTACAGAATATGACAATGGTTTAATCTTTTCTGTGAAAACTGGAAAAGGAGTACTATGTTTAGCGACTGATTTGAATGTCCAAATTGGTTTTGTGCGTGCCTTAATAAAGAAATGGGCTCCAAAAATTGCATCTGTTTTAGAAAGATACCTAAAGAGTAGCGATCAAGAAGCAATCAGCGATGAATTAAAAGAATTATTTAGTCCAGATACTATAGGGTACTAAAAATTCATTAAATATAATAAAATTCAGCATTATTGTTGCCTAAAGCACTAACTCTTACTTCTCACTTTAAGGAATTTCCCTTAAAATCGAATAAGTTCTCTCGTGTTAGGCGTTAATTTCATGCCTTTTTGGGAACATAATCATGTCCGCAATCTGGGTGACTGACTCGAGCCTCATCGCTTGATATTTATCGTTGCTTGGTTAAGAGCCCATTTTGCTTGCGGTTTTCTACTTACTGATTATTAAACTTAGGATGTTTGCGCTTTTTTGCACACATACTCATCTTCGATCATACTCATATGTGTCCTCGAAAGCGCAGTTTATTCCATCATCGCTTTCCCAATAATAATTATAGGAATTGAAAGTAAAAAATTTTTCGATTTTATTATTATTTTTTATTATTTTGAATGAGTTCTTTTATCAGGTCATAAGATCCCATAATTTTTTTAATATTAGGATGTTTTAGACCTTCTTTTGGTTCACCTTCAAAAAGGACCTTCCCATCCTCTAATACCAGCATTTTTTTTGCCCAATTTTCCACAAAAAACAAATTATGAGAGGTAAATAGTATAGTCATATTTTGTTCTTTTCGTAATTTTTCAAAAATCTCTAGATGGGCGTAAATAGATTGAAAATCGAGATTTGCGAATGGTTCATCCAATATTAATAATTTAGGCTTCAATACTAACAATCCTGCTAGGGCAGCTCTTTTTTTTTGACCCCATGAAAGATTAAATGGAGAAAAATTCTTAAACTCTAATAAATTAACAGCTTCTAATGCCCATTTAACACGATTTTTTACCTCATCTTGTTCAAGCTTTAAGTTTCTTGCTCCAAAACCAACATCTTCTTCGATAGTAGGTGCAAAGAGTTGGTCGTCAGGATTTTGAAATAAAAATCCTATGTTCTGTCTAATCTTCCAAAGTTCAGCCTTTTTTCTTGTTAGAAGCGTATTGAAGATTTTGATTGTACCAGATTTAGGTTTTAATAAGCCAACTAATAATCGTAATAGGGTTGTTTTTCCGGCTCCATTATTTCCTGTTAAGGCGTAAATTGAATTTTCTTCAACACGAAAGGATAAATTCTGAATGCTAAATTTAGAATTATATTGAAAATTTAGATTTTCTACTTCTACGGCCAGAATAATGCAATAACCTCCGAATAAACCGTCTCTAGATTAAGAAAATAAATCAAATAGGCACTAATAAGTAGAAATAACAATAGAATCGCAATATCATATACTTGTATTTTCCTAGGAGCAAAAGTTAATTCTCCTGAAAAACCACGCATCTTCAAACTTTCATATAAAATCTCGCTGCGCTCCATATTCCAAACCAAGCTCTTTCCCATTATAAACGCATGTACTTTTAATCGCTCCCAATAATTTGTAATTTTTTTTCCTCGAAGTTCTTGGGCCTCTAATATTTTTTTATTTGCACCAGCAATAATCGGTATATAATGAAGCATTATAATAAAGCTTCCAACAAAAAATGCAGGAAGTCTAAGTGATGTAAGCGCCTCGATAAATTCTGAATAGGTTAATGATGAAAAAAATGACATAAAAATAAAAGATGCGCCAAAAATTCTCATAAAAAGGAAAAAAGCTCTATATAATCCTTCTTTATAGATATTTATCGTAATTCCTATATGAACTTGATAAGCAATAGTCTCTCCTATATATAATGGTAAAAAAATTGTAATTAAAACAATAAAAGGGATTACACTCTTCAATCTTGAGAAAATTCTTAAAATATTCAATCTTGAAATCAAACTGAAAATGAATGTCAACAATATAAAGCTATAAATCAAATAAAGGTCCTCAATATAAAGGAATGGAACGACGAATATAAATGGTAATATTAATCTGACTGTTGGATGAATTTTATTCAATAA
>CAZRKO010000036.1:0-10701 GCA_964600445.1 uncultured archaeon | reverse complement strand
CAAGAAGTTATTCTTACTGGAGTAATTAGGCATCATTTACTTCCCGGAACAATTTTTACTGGCGAATCGAGTTATTTTGGAGCAGTTTCTCTTTATAACGATCAAAGTTTACAGGATATTTGGTTATCATATGATTATATCGATATCTTTTTCCATACCCTAATGGTTTTCACTATAATAGACATTTGGGGATATGATTATTCTAAAATCTATGACCATTATTTTTCACATTACATTCAAATTCGTGATAACTTGATACGAGTATTTGCGAACATTGATTCTATAGAGGAGGAAGAACATCAAATAAATCTATATCAAGAATTTTCTAAAATTGACAAAATTAATTTAAAGTGGCGTGTGGCATGTGCGTTAAGAATTTTCCAATTTGTTAATACTCAATCATATTTGAAAGAAGAATTTTATTTTGCCAAAATTGATGAGGGATTAAGTGATAAAAATCAAAATTGGAAAGAGTTTTCAAGTTCCTTAGGAAATGAACACAGTTTAATTCAATTTAAGTATGCTCTTCCTATCATGATGGTTCTCGCGTCTGGAAATTTTGTGCGAAAGCCATTTGACTCAGAGGAGAAAATATTTCCTGGAATTTTTGATTTTTGGCAAACTTGTACAAATATTGTAAAATCTTCAGATAAAAATCCAATTTTAAACACTAAAAATTATCCAATATTATGGAACTTTATTTTCAACTTGCCTCGTGGTTGGTTTTTTCAATCAAAACAAGTCAAATACGTATTAAGCGATAAGTTTCTAAAGAATATTACAAAAACTTCAATTGAATTTAATACCGAAATGGATAGTTACATGGTAAATATTAAATAAAAAAGTGATTTTTACTCAAATTGATTTTTTAAAAAATCCGATACTAAATCTTAATTTTAAAACTTAACAACTACTTAATTAAATAATATAAAACAAAATCGAATTGAGTTATCAAAATGAAAATTGCCGTATTAAATGGAAGTCCAAAAGGGGATTTAAGTGTGACTATGCAATACATATTATATATTCAAAAAAAATTCCCCCAGCATGAACTTAAAATATTAAATGTGGCTCAACAAATTAAGATCCTTGAGAAAAATCAAGAAAAGTTTCAGTCGATTATTGAAGAAATTAAGGCTTCTGAAGGCGTAATATGGGCCTTTCCTTTATATGTCATGCTAGTCTCATCCCAATACAAACGCTTCATTGAACTCATTACTGAAAGAAGCGTAGAAAATGCATTTAAAGATAAATACGCTGCCTTAGTATGCACATCCATTCATTTCTATGATCATACAGCGATTAACTATATAAATGCTATCAGTGATGATTTAGAAATGAAATTTGTAGGATATTTTTCAGCAGATATGATGGATTTAATGGAAGACGAGCAAAGAGAACATTTAATTTCATTTGCCGAAGATTTCTTTTATACAATTGAAAACAAATTATCCACTTCAAGGAGATTTCCCCCTCTAAAATCTCGAGAGTTTACGTATACACCAAGCGGTCTTATTAATGATAAAGCAAAAATTGATGTTAACGGGAAGAAAATTTCAATTTTTACTGATTCTACAGATGATACCACAAACTTAGGAAAAATGATCAAATCATTTCAAAATTGTTTTTCCAGTGAGGTAGAGGTAATTAATATTAATGATGTGGATATTAAGGGAGGATGCTTGGGATGTGTTCAGTGCGCGTATGATAATCAGTGCGTATATAAAGATAAAGATGGATTTACGGAATTTTATAATACAAAATTGAAAACCCCTGATATTATAATCTATGCTTTAACCATAAATGACAGATATTTTTCATCTAGATGGAAAGTGATCCTTGATAGGAGCTTTTTCAACGGGCATGTTCCAACCGTCATAGGTAAACAAATCGGATATATTATCTCAGGTCCGCTGGGACAAATTCCTAATCTTAGACAGATTATTCATGCGATGGTTGAACTTCCAGATTGTAATCTGGTTGACATTATTACAGATGAATATGGAGCCTCCAGGGATATCGATTTATTACTATATAATTTAGCGAAACGGATGGTAAAATTCTCAAATTCCAACTATATCGGTCCAGGAACTTATCTTGCTGTGGGAGGGAGAAAAATATTCCGAGATGCTATCTATGGTAAAATGCGTTTCATTTTCCAAGCCGATCATAGGTATTATGAAGAGCATGGATTATATGATTTCCCGCAAGATGATGAACAAGCCAAAAAGATGAATGAGATGTTTATCCCCTTGATTAATAAAGATGAGAAATTCAGAAAAGCATTTTATTCCAGAGCAACAACTGAAATGATTAAACCATTACAAGCTATTGTGAAAAATCCTAAAAAATAGATGCAATATAGAGCAAAGAAAATACGGGATTCTAATGGTTTGGGGATGTGCGTTTGATGAAAAAGGATCTGACTATATTAGAAAGATGGTACAAGCAGAAAAAGCTATAAAATTCCTAGAAAAATTTAAAGAAGAAGTAAATTCTAATGATAAAGAATACTTATTAAAGACCATAGATATTATAGTAAACCATTTTTCAAAAAACAGGAGCGAAGAACCTTAGGAAAATTATATTTTTTTTATTATTTCTTTAATGATAGTAATAATATCATCAGCAACTTTTTTTATTGTATCTGTGAGTTGAAAGTTAAAAAACGGCAAATCTTCATTCTCGTTTTTATCATCAATTGTAAACTCATCGCTCTTATACAGTGTAAGTTCTGTAAATCCCTCAAGGCTCTCTGGGACAATTCCTATCATGAATGCTGATAAACCTTTAAGTCTTTCAACAATTAAATCAACAACTATATGGATTGGTATAGTATGAGTAGAAATAGGGACATAATCACATATATTTTCCCGTTCTAATATAGCTACGGTCCCTGGAGGTCCACTCAAAGTACACGTATCTAAAATAACTAAGTGTGATGGATTAAACTCTATAATCTGATCAATTCTGGCCATCGGATCAATATTAGCATTTATAAATAGAAATCTTTCATTAGAATACTTTAGAAGCTCAGTAATTATATAAGGTCCTACTCCATCATCACTTAATTTTTCTTCACCAATACCTACGAACACTATTTTCGTAGCGTCATTTAAGCGAGTTAATAATTTTTCAAGCATTTCTTTCATTGTTATGATAGAGAAGAATAGAAATTAAATTAATATTTCTTCTTAGTCCAGAAAACGGTTAAATTCATTAATTAGAAAAGATAATAATTAAAGTAGGAGATGACTGAAAAAACTATTGAAAAGAGTCAAATAGAAGGAGTTATAGAAGACAATAAAGTTATTATTTCTGATAAAGAAGGAATTGAAGATTTCTATCAAACTTCATATATTGGAACGCTAGAAAAAAATAAAGACGGACAAGAAATAATAATTTTAGAGCCGATGGAAGTGCTACTTTTATGCGAAAGGCGGAGAATTCTATTATGGGAAGATAATGATAAGAATAAAGTACAATATGACTTCGAGAAACTCCTAGAGTATTTTACTCAATATGATGATAGATTGTGGAATAAATATATTATTTATATGGATTTAAGAAAGAGGGGGTATATCGTTCGAACCGGATATGGCGACGGCATAGAATTCCGCGTCTTTAAAAGAGGGGCGAATTTCGAAGAGGATTCGGCAAAATATCTCATATATCCCGTGTACGAGGGAACCCCGATTGAATTAAAAGATTTAGATCGAATTTCGCGTGTAGCCATGAGTTCTCGAAAAGACCTAATTGTAGCTACAGTGGATAGGTTAAGCAAGCCTATATATTACAGCGTTAAGAAATTTCAAATCTTAAACATAGAAGGTAGTGAAAGAAAATAAAATGCCGGATAAATTTGCCTGTGATACCTCGGTAATCTTTAACGGCCAAATAATAAATCTCATTGAAGATGGAGAGCTTGGAGAAAATCCTGAGGTTTATATTTCAAACATAGTTCTTGCTGAAGTTGAATATAGAACAAATATCCAAAAAGAAATTGGATTTTTCGGATTAAATGTATTAAAACACTTGAGAAAACTACATAACGAAGGAGAAATTACACTTCATATAGTTGGAAATCGTCCTACAAGACAAGAAATCAAAATGGCGCCTGGCGGAGAATTAGATGCCTTAATTCGAGATTCTGCGCGTGAGAATAATGCGGTATTAATCACGGCAGACAGAATTCAGGGGGATGTAGGAGCATTTGAAGGTTTAGAAGTACTATATGCCTGGGAAAAAAGACATAAAACAGAAATATTACTGCAATCCCTTAAACTGATTTCTTATTTTGATGAAGAGACAATGAGTGTTCATCTTAAACGAAACTTAGCTCCGTATGCTAAAAAAGGACGGCCTAGCGATTGGCATTTGCAAAAAATTTCCGAAGAACCGATATCAACCCAACTAATTGAAGAAATAGCCCTTGAAATTATTGAAAACGTTAGAGAGGATGATCATTCGTTTATTGAGATAGAAAAGGAAGGTGCTGTAGTTGCCCAACTTCGTGAGTTTAGAATCGTCATTACCAGACCTCCATTTTCTACTGATGTAGAAATTACCGCTGTGCGGCCTCTTGTAAGTTTAACTTTAAACGATTATTCTATTGATAAGAGGCTTAAAAATAGGCTCACTAAAGCAGAAGGAATACTAGTCGCAGGATCACCCGGAGCTGGCAAATCTACTTTCTCTGCGGCTTTAGCAAATTATTATTTAGAGCAAGATAAAGTGGTTAAAACTCTGGAAAGTGTAAGAGATTTGCAAGTGAGACCTGAAATTACACAGTATACCAAATTAGAGGGAAGTCTCGAAAATTCAGCCGATGTCCTATTACTTGTAAGACCTGATTTTACAATTTTCGATGAAGTTCGTGTATTTGAAGATTTTAAAATCTATTCAGATTTCCGGTTATCCGGCGTAGGTATGGTTGGTGTGGTTCATTCATCTTCTGCAATCAATGCCATCCAAAGATTTATAGGAAGGATCGAACTTGGAATGATACCTTCCATAATTGACACCATAATTTTTATACAAGGCGGCGATATCTTTTCTGTTTTAACTTTAAAAATGACCGTTAAAGTCCCTCACGGATTTAGGGATAAAGATCTTGCTAGGCCGGTGGTTGAGGTCAGAAATTTTGATAACGGTCAGCTTGCTTTTGAAATTTATTCTTTTGGACAGGATGTTGTAATAAATCCTATCAACCCATTAAAAGCAAAAAGATCAACTAGAGATTTTGATCATTCTAAGGAATTTATGCCGCGTAAGCGGGGTAAAACTCTAAAGGAAAAAATCGAACTGGACGTCAATGTAAAAAAAGAAAAGGTTATCATAAAAGCTGGTCCTAATTATGCGAGCCAAAATGTAGTAATTTATGCGGATGAAAAACAAATATTTACTGGCTCATTAAGTAGAAAAAGCGAAATAACCCTTTCATTATTGAATAAAGAAGGAAGAAAAATTCTTAAAGAATTAGATAGAAATAAAGAAATTTATGGAAAAATTAAATAGATAATTTTAAATAATTAAAAAAAAAAGATTATAAGTTATTTATCTTACCTTTCTTCTTGAACCGCTTCTAAATCCTTACCTTTAGTTTCTAATGGCTTTATTAATAGAGCAGCTAAAGGAATAATTATGAATATACCACCCCATATCCAAAATCCTTCCATGGTTGGATATGTTAGTAATAAAAGTGCTGCAATTAAGGGTCCGATTACATAGGCGGCACGAGCTGCAGTTGCAGATATACCGACGGCAGTAGCTCTAATTTTGGTTGGGAAAATCTCTGCGAAATAGATCATTATCCATCCTAAAATAATAGGCATACATAAATAACCAAGCCAAAAGAAAATTGGTGAACCACTAACTCCAATCCCAATAAATCCTATCATTGAACCAGTGCATCCAATAATCATTGTACCGTTTCTTCCCAATTTTTCCATTAATATCCCTGATAATACAGCGCCAACCATAGTAAGTAATGCTGCGATTAATAAGATACTGCGAAACTCAGGTTCCGAGTAACCACGAATATTCATATAATAATAAGCTCCCCAAGTTGAGGCTAACTTAAATGATATTGTCCACATACTATAGACCAAGCTACACATAAGGATATAAGTAAAATCTTTTCGAGTTAAAGATTTTATAGCTGTTTTAATTTTAAGAGCTTTAGAGTCTCTTTCTTTATGAGCAATCTCCCATCTCTGTGGTTCTTTCATGAAATACCACATGATACACAGCCCCAACATTACGAAGAACCACATACCATATGCCCAGCGCCATCCTATACTTGTAGCAATAGGGCCTGCTGAAATTGCCCATATAGGGATTAATGCTATGAGAAATGCTAAACTTCCATAAAGCCCCCGCTTAGCAGGGGGGGCCTCTTCAGCTATTGGTATTTCCCATAAGTTTGAGATTGTCCCTAAAATAACAAGAGAATATAATATCATGAACCAGTGAAAGTTCCCTTCAGTTGTGAAAACAATTAAAAGCGCAGGAATACCTAAGGCCAACATTAGAACCAAAATTCCTTTTCTTCTTCCATACGCATCCGAAAACCATGCGATGAAAAATACTAAAAAGGCAATGCTCCCATAAATTCCCTGCCAGAACGCAAATTCCCATGCTGTTATTCCATAATCTTCAAGTATATATGGTATGAGAGGACCCTCAATTAGAGATAAACTTTGATCAAGAAGCCCGACAAGACCCATAAATACTACAAGGTACGCAACATATTTACCTGATCTTTGTTCTATTTCTGGCATTTTTTATCATTCTAATTTATTTATAATTTATTAATTTCTATGTATTTTTAATATATATCCTTCCGACTATTAAAAGATTAAATTTCTTTAAAAAGAAAAAAAGAATGAAAAATTTTTTATTAAACATCCTATAATGATTATGATGCAATAGTTTTGTGTATATTAATCAGTGCCTACTAATTCTTTTACTCTTTCAACGATTGGAGGTAAAATTTCGATAATATCGTCAAAAAATCTTAAATCTGCTTCTCTATCATAGGGTGTCTCTCCTCTATTTAAAATAATAAGCTTAGAACCCGATTGTTTTGCAATCCCCGGCATATTTGCTGCGGGGGTCACGACTAAAGAAGAACCTATTACGAAGAATACATCTGAGCTTTCAGATCTCCTCATAGACTCATATAATTCATCTTCTGGTAAAGGATCTCCAAAATTTACGATGCTATTGATTATCCTTCCTTCACAATGCGGACAATTTGGTTGTCCATTTCTAACCCTATCTGTTCTATACCCTTTACCCCATTTATTTTTATCCCAGCCAGCCTCCTCGAAAAGCATTTTTTTATTACATTCTAAACATTTGAGATAGTACATATTTCCGTGGAGCTCGCTCATAATCTCAAAAGGAATCCCTGATTTTGCATGAAGACCGTCAACATTCTGTGAAATTAAGTAATCTAATTTACCAATATTAAGCAGTTCTACAATCGAAAAGTGGGCAACATTAGGTTTTACCTGATCCCATGGGGGTGATTTTGGAGGCGGAAGCCCCGCATCCCTTCGAGTCCAAACTCCATCAGGACCACGATAATCCGGTAAACCACTGTGTGTGGAAACCCCTGCTCCAGTAAACAATACATGTTTTTCGGACTCTGCGATCCATTTTGCTGCTAAATCAATTTTTTCTTTTAGATCTGATTCCATATTAAACAAATAAAATAACTATTAATAAAAAGATATTGTCTAATAAAAAAATTATAAATCTTCTTTTTTTAATAACTCTATCAGACAAATAAGATTATATTCTAGTCCAAAATCTTTTATTCTATAAAGAGGTTCTTGTATCAAAACAAGTTGTTTTGAATGATGAGCATCACTACCAATACCAACTGGAATTTGATGTTTCTTCAGCTTTTCAAAAAAAATTTCATTTTTTCGGGAGTAAAAGTTTGAATAACTGGAATTGAATTCGAAATAAATATTATATTTTTTTAAAAGTTGAATCAGTCTATCTAGACCAATATAAATAAAATTTGAGGGATCAAAATGAGCTAATCCGAACATTGGAAGATTAATGTTTGACATCTTTCTTTCCCAATAATCAATTAGATTATTTATATATGCAAGACCCTCCAATGTTTCTAAGTATTCAAATAAAATAATATCAAATTTCAAGGGATCTATAAGATTTTTTATGTATTTTTCAGAACTTCCGAGATCTACTTCTATGCCCTTATAGAGCCGTAGATTCGCATTTTCATTCTTTAAATTATTTTGACAAATTGAAATCTCTTCTAAATAACTTTCAATTTTTTCAAATGAGTTTAAAGTAGGAATTATACTTGATTTCCAGGAATCTGTGAAATGATCTGTTATTGCTAGAAAGTCTAATCCAATTTTAACAGCTTTGGCAACAATTTTATCAATAGAATTCTTACCATCAGAATAATTTGAATGACAGTGAAGATTAATTTTAGGGAAAATCATATTGGAACTAATAAACTCTTCTTTAAATTAATCTAAATTTTCTATTAAGATACAACATATAAGCCCCGCTAACACTAAGACAAATACCAAAGAATAATAGGCTTGATCTGTAAAAAAATTCACTTGCTATATGTCCAATCTTTATTCCTCTAAAGGTAATTTGCTCAATAGAAATAAATTCCATTTCAAACAATATTACCATATAAAATATAAAAAGAGAGGATATAATTTGCATAATTCCGATAATTGTATTGCTATTATGAATAAGTATTGATTCTGTCTTATCTAATTCTATTATTTGCCCAACACCAATATCAATAGCTACTCTCTCTTTATCCACCTTTTTAATTAAGAAATAGATTATTTCTCTTAATGGGATAATATCAAGAAAGATTGTTGCAATTGTAAAGATACAAATAACAATTAAGATTCGTAATAATACCTGAGTAAAAAACAATTCATAACCTTGAGTTGGAGAACTAAGTGTACTTAAGTTATTTAGAATCCAAATTAAACTTCCAACAACAATTATGCATAAAACTTTCAGACCTGCTAAAGATATGACTATAGAATATCGGTCTGTAATAGTTAATGAATAGTACAGAATTGCTATTAGAAAAAGGATTGATCCAAGAATTATTGCAGCTGGCTCTAAAACAAATGCTAAAATTAAACATGTTGTCCCAACTATTATTGGTAAATATGGAAAGAATGGAGCCTTGAAAGGGCGCGCTAATGATTTCCTTTTATGTCTCAAATTTACTGCAGCAAAATTAACGGCAGCAAGTCCTATAAAATAAATAAAAATAGTAATTTCTGCCGTGAAACCAACGCTAGTATAAACTACTGCTAAAAATGTAAAAAATATTGCAATGATGGTCGTAAGCATTAGTGCATAAATAGGGACTGTTTTCTTTTTATTTAATTCAGTAAATTTGCTAGGGATATAATTATCTCTCGCAAGTGCTCGTAAAACGCTAACAGCGGAACCTAATGCTGCGTTCATAGCTATTAAGGTCGAGATTAGCATTGCAGCACCCATAAGGTAAAAGCCTATAGGACCTAGAATCTCAAATAATATTTCTCCTAATAATACAGGAGAGCCACTTAAATCTTCTGTTTTATTTCCTAAATTTATTAAAACTACAAAAGTAATTGATAAATAAATAATTAATGTCAAGAGAATGGCTAATATATTGACTCTAGGTATATTCTTTGAAGGATTTTTTAAATTTGCATTAAAATATGCTAAATTTGAAGTAATAGATGTAAAGAATATGAAGAGAAGCGCAAACATTTGAATAGTTCCCAAAAAATTCATTTGAGAGTAAAGAAAATTTGGATTATAACCGGAGGGATTAGAGATTGGTGATATAAATAAACCTGAAATAATGAAAATGGAAAAAATTGTAATAAGGGTGATTGTTAAAATAATTAAAGTTCTAATAGCAAATCTCTGAGTTCTGAAAAACACAATACTTGTTAATACCACTGCCATAATTGCAACTGGAATGATAAATGGCTCTAAAAATGGAAAAAAGATAATGATTATAATAGTAAATACTTGAGCTGAAAAAGAACACGTGGCAACATTTGCTATAAATAGGAAGGTTCCTATCATAAACGCAGAAAATCCTCCAATGCCTTCTTTACTAAAGTTATACGCCCCACCAGATAGAGGCAAACTAGTTGATAGCTCAGAATAATTAAGTGCAGTTAAAAATATTAGGATGCCTCCAAATAATAAGCTAATTAAAACACCAGGTCCAGCAACTTCGATCCCTGTACCTAAAAGAACGAATATTGACCCTCCAATTCCGCAACCAATCCCATAGGTGACCCCTATTGCAACACCATACTTCTTCCCCTCCTTAGGTGTTATCACCGCCGAATCAGACATATTTAAACCTTAAATCGACTTATTTTAAATATAACAAATTATTGTATTGAAATAAGTTGCTAGATTTAAATCAATTCTTAAATTAAAATTTTTCCGAATGAAACAATCTAGAATTTATTAAAACTTAGTACTTCAGTATTTAGATATCGAACTATTACGCTAAAATTCTTTATGCCACTTGGTATCTATATGCTTTATAATCTCTTTAATATCTTTATCTTTTAGGAATGTTTTTGCTTCTCTAAAATCCTTTAGATTAAATGGTTTTAAAATTTTCTTTATTTTATTAAGTATAGTATCCACGTGTAAATC
>CAZRKO010000035.1:0-10830 GCA_964600445.1 uncultured archaeon | reverse complement strand
TAAAGATAAAATTCAATTCTGTAATAATATATTTATATACGAATTCTCTCTAAGTTCTTAAACATGGAAAATTCTGAATTTAAGCTCCCCTCTGATGAATCTGAGCAACTTTTGGTTAAATCACAAGAAAACTCTAATCCTGAATATGGATGCGAACCTGAAAAAAGAGATATTGAAACTCATCTTGAATATGGTGTAATTAATCTAGACAAACCAAGTGGACCAACTAGTCATGAAGTAGTTTCATGGGTTCGTAAAATTCTAGGAATTTCAAACGCAGGTCATGGAGGCACATTAGATCCAAAAGTTACCGGAGTTTTACCATGTGCTCTTGGAAAAGCAACACGAGTTTTATCAGCTCTATTAACAGCTGGAAAAGAATATGTAGGAGTAATGACTCTACATTCTACTGAACCAAGTAAAAAAGTTGAATTAGTTTTTAAAGTTTTTACCAATAAACTTTATCAACGCCCTCCTTTAAAATCTTCGGTTGCCCGGAAATTAAGAGTTAGGGAGATTTATTATCTTAAATTATTAGAAGTTAAGGAAAATCGAGTATTATTCCGAGTAGGATGCGAAGCAGGAACTTACATTAGAAAATTATGTTTTGATATAGGTGAAGCACTCTGTTCAGGGGCTCACATGCTTGAATTAAGACGTACTAAAGTGGGTAACTTTAATGAAGAAACAAATTTGAATACACTTCAAAATGTAAAAGATGCATACACCATATATCAAACAGAGGGCGAAGAGTATTACTTAAGGAAAATAGTATTTCCAATGGAAAGAATGGTGGATCATTTACCAAAAATTTTTGTTAGAGATACTGCTGTGGATGCTTTATGTCATGGAGCAGATTTAGCAGCTGCTGGAGTTTGTTATATTGACGCAAGGATAACTCCTAATATGTTAGTGGCATATATGACACTCAAGAAAGAACTTATCGGATTTGGTAATGCGCAGAAAAAGGCATTGGATATTTATAAAGCTAAGTCAGGAATTGTTACTAAAACTAAAAAAATTTTTATGGAACGCGGTGTTTACCCCCGATGGAGTGAAAAAAACAAGTAAATTAAGATAATTTAAAATACTGAGATCATGAACCAAAAAAATCAGCATTATTCAACAGAATATCCTGATGTAAAGTTAAAGGTATATACGATATCAGAAAGCTTACGTAGACATCTTTATTTGTTTAAAACAGCAACTGGTATTTATTCTTTTAAAAAGATAGATTTAGGAACGCAGGTTTTAATTGAACATATGACAATTCCTAAAGAGTCTAGTGTTTTATTGGATTTAGGATGTGGTTATGGTCCAATTGGAATGGTACTGGGCTATGAATCGCCTCAAAGTCAAATTTTTTTTATAGATGTTAATAAACGAGCAATTTGGTGTTCAAAACAAAATATCAAAATAAATTTTCCAGATAATAGGAATCGGTTTACTGTGCTAACAGGAAATTACCTTGAACCAATAAAAAAAAAGAATATTAAATTAGATGGAATATTTATGAATCCTCCTATGAGAAAGGGAAGAGTAGAATTTCTTAAATTAATTGATGAGATTCCTAGTGTTTTAAAACCAAAAGGATTTTTTCAATTTGTAATTAAAAAAAAAATGGGTGCTTCTTATATATCAAAATACATTATCAATAATTTTCAGGGAGATAAATATAGTTTCAATATTCTGTGTAAAAGAAGCGGGTATTGGGTTTTTAATTTTGCATTAAAATAGAAAAATTTATTTCGAAAGCGAAATTATTTATAAATAATTTGGAACTTTAAGAGGAATTATTTTTTGACCAAGAAAAAAAAAATTGACGTATTATTACACGAACTTGTTCCTAAACATAAACTTTTAACAAATAAAGAAACACTTGATCTCTTAGATAAATACCAAATCAGTGTTATTGATTTGCCACAGATCTTTGAGAAGGACCCAGTTGCGATCGCAATTGGAGCAAAAGAGGGCGATGTAATAAAGATTATACGAGACTCAAGTACTACGGTAAAAACCATTAATTATTTTCGATATGTTAAAAAAGAAAAAGCCTAATAAAAGTTCTTTTTATGTAAATTAAAATTAATAATAGGGGTAACTTAAAGTTTGATTTCTGACAATTTATCTAATGAAGATAAATGGATAATATTAAAGAGTCTTTTTGATGAGAAAGGGTTAGTAAGGCAACACTTAGATTCTTATAACAATTTCATTGAGCTTGAAATGCAGGATATTGTTAGTGAATCTGGCGAAGTAGTACCCGACATTCCCGGATTCAAGATAAAATTTGGAAAAATTATAGTTGGTAATCCTAAAGTTCGTGAGGCTGACGGAGCAACAATGGAAATAACCCCCATAGAAGCAAGAATTAGAGAGCTCTCATATGCTGCTGACATCATATTAGAAATGACTCCAATTACAATAGATGAGAGAACACAGAGAGAAGAAGCGGAAGAAACGCTCGATATTTATATTGGTAAAATTCCGATAATGTTGAAAAGTTGTCGTTGTCCATTAGAGAATTTATCTGAACCGGAATTGATAAATCGCGGCGAAGATCCATTAGATCCAGGAGGATATTTTATAATAAATGGTACTGAAAGAGTATTGGTAACTCAAGAAGATTTAGCTCCTAACAGGATATTAGCTGAAGAAGCGAGTAGAAGTTCAAGTGCAACTCATCAAGCTAAAGTTTTTTCCACTCGTAGTGGATTTAGAGCTCCAGTCACTATAGAAAGAAAGAAAGATGGTAATTTAAGGGTTTCATTTCCCTCTGTCCCTGGAAAAATACCCTTGGCTATACTTATGCGTGCCTTAGGATTACATTCTGATAGAGAAATTTTCGAAGCGATATCAGAAAATCCAGAAATAGAAAAAGAATTAATTCCAGTAGTGGACGTTGCTGCTGAAATCCAAGTGTTAAAGGATCCTGAAAAATCTCAACAAAATGCTCTTGATTATATAGGAAAACGTGTTGCTATTGGACAAACAAAAGATTATCGTATCCGAAGAGCTCTTCAAGTTTTAGATAGATATCTTTTACCACATATCGGAAACAATGAAGAAGATAGAATTAAAAAAGCTTATTATTTGGGACAAATGGCCCAAAAAGTTATGGAGCTTGCATTAGGGCTCAGAGATCCTGATGATAAGGATCATTATGCCAATAAACGGTTGAAATTAGCGGGAGAACTGTTCACATCACTATTTAGAGTTGCGTTTCTAAATCTTGTTAAAGACATTAAGTATCAGTTAGAGCGAACAGCTGTTCGAGGTAGAGCTCCAAATATAAAGACTGCAGTAAGAGCGGATGTAATTACTGAAAGGATAAGACATGCTTTAGCAACTGGAAATTGGGTTGGTGGAAAAGCCGGAGTTAGTCAATTATTAAATAGAACGAATCATGTAGGTACATTAAGCCACTTGAGACGAGTAATATCACCTTTAAGTAGAAGTCAACCTCATTTTGAAGCAAGAGATCTTCACCCTACCCAATGGGGTAAAATATGTCCTGCTGAAACACCTGAAGGTCCTAATTGCGGTTTAGTTAAAAATCTAGGATTAACCTCGATTATCTCAATAGGTACTGATGAGAGAATCCTCGAAAATATATTGATTGATTTGGGTACAGTTGCTATAAATCAAGTTAAAAATATTAAGGGGGATAAGATTAAGGTGTTTCTAAATGGTAAATTAATTGGTATTCACCAACAATATAATACATTTATACGTCAAATTAGAGAGAAACGCAGGAAAGGAGAAATTGGTCAATATGTTAATATTGGCTACTATCATGATTCAAGGGAAATACAAATAAATTGTGATGCTGGGAGAGCAACTAGACCACTTTTTGTATTAAAAAATAAAAATTTACTAATTACAATAGAAGATATTGAAAAAATAAAGCAGGGTAAATATATTTGGTCGGACTTAGTTCAAAAAGGAGTCATAGAATATTTAGATGCTGAAGAGGAAGAAAATTCCTATATAGCCATGTTTGAAGAAGATATAACTGCGGAACATACTCATTTTGAAATATCACCTGCGGCGATCTTAGGGATATGTGCCTCTATTATACCCTTTCCTGAACACAATCAATCACCAAGAAATACCTACGAAGCTGGGATGGTTAAGCAAGCATTAGGATTGTTTGCTGCGAATATGCATTTAAGATTAGATACTCGAGGTCACACTTTACATTATCCTCAACAGCCACTCGTTAAGACAAGTCCCATGGAAATAGTCGGATTTAATCAGCGTCCTGCAGGTCAAAACTTTATTATTGGAATGATGAGTTTCGAAGGCTTTAATATTGAAGACGCTATTATAATAAATTCAGCTTCAATAAATCGTGGATTAGCACGCAGTCATTTCTTTAGAACCTACGATGCTGAAGAAAGAAAATATCCTGGTGGGGAAGTAGATAGATTTGAAATTCCCGAAAGAGGCGTTAGGGGTTTCAAATCTGCCGAATCTTACCGTTTATTATCAGAAGAAGATGGAATTATTGAACCTGAAACCAAGGTAGATGGAGGAGATGTACTTATTGGTAGGACCTCTCCACCAAGATTCATTAAATCTTATGAAGAATTCGAACTAATGCAACCAAATAGAAGAGAAACGTCTAAAAATATGAGGCATAATGAAAAGGGGATTGTTGATACAGTAATTATTTCGGAAACAGTTGATGGTAATAAACTTGTTAAAATTAAAGTGAGAGATTTAAGAATTCCAGAATTAGGAGATAAATTTTCTTCCCGTCATGGACAAAAAGGTGTACTTGGACTATTAGTACCTGAATGCGACATGCCATTCACTTCGAAAGGAGTAATACCTGATATTATAGTTAATCCCCATGCTATGCCTTCGAGAATGACTTTAGGTCAGCTTTTTGAGGGAATTAGCGGTAAAATCGCATGTAATATAGGGAAGTTAGGTGATGCAACAGCTTTCGAATGGAAAAATATAACCAAACTTCAGGAACTATTAGTTCAGGCTGGATTTGAATTCAATGGAAGGGAAGTAATGTACAATGGTATTACGGGAGAAAAATATGAAGCGGGAATTTATTGCGCTCCAATTTATTATCAAAAATTGTATCATCTAGTAGCAGATAAGCTACATGCCAGAGCAAGGGGACCAGTACAAATATTAACAAGGCAACCTACTGAAGGTCGTGCAAGAGAGGGAGGATTGAGATTTGGAGAAATGGAACGAGATTGCTTAGTTGGGCATGGTTCTGCTTTATTACTAAAAGAAAGATTGTTAGACGAGTCGGATCGAACAGTAATTTTGGTATGTGAAAAATGTGGACTTCTAGCAGTATATGATAGAAATAGAGATAAACGATATTGTCCAGTATGCGGAGAAGGGACTGTGATTTCAAAAGTTGTATGTTCATATGCTTTCAAACTACTTTTGCAAGAAATGATGAGTTTAGGGCTAGCTCCAAGGTTAAAACTCAAGGAGAAAATTTAGGTTAGATTTTTTTTATTACTCTTTTTAGTTATTTTCTTACAAATTAATTGATTTAAATACTTTAAAGCAGTGTTAGAGTCAAATATTAAAAAACAATTTGCTTCTTAAATATTTTGATACCAAGTCTATATTCCGAAATAAACATTTCATAATAATTAATTGAAACAGCACTAAAAAATTTAATAGCCCGCTTGTAGCAAGAAAAAATGAATCGAGAATCCCAAAAATATGGAACCCAAAAAAATAGTAATAACAGATAGTCTAATTGAGATTTCTCTTCCATATTTTGTATATAATACCAATATCAATAATGAAACCATCCCTATACCAAAAAAAACCCAAGCTAAAACCCATAAAACGATTGATGGTCCTTCAAAATATTCTTCTATAGGTCTTTCCTCTTCCCAAGGCCATTTAAAGTCATTTTGTAGAATTATATTGGTAATCAAAAAAAATATAGAAACAATCATTGCTAATCAAATTTTCATTTTAAAGCTCGTTTAGGCAATAAATTTTTCATTTTTTTTTAAGTTTTTCAATAAATAGAATTTTAAAGATATGTTCTATTATTAAAATAATAGTTTTTATTAAAATTTTTAAAAAAAATAAAATTCTAAGGAAAAATGCATTATTTAAGTGAGTTAATTGAAACCCCTTCTTTAGAGGATCCGGCAAAAAATCATATGAATATTCACCGTCATTTTTATAGATATTCTAAAGGTGATTTTATTGGTCCTGCTTTAAAAATAACGAAATCAAAAGCAAGAATAACACTCAGAGGATCACATGAATATGAAGATTTAATTCAGGAAATTATAGTTAAAACGATAGATGCTGATCAAATTGATGTTAATGGTGTTTTAATCACAGGGAGTGATATTAGTGATGATCTCCAAGCTTTAGGTTTAGATTGGAGGTTAAAAAAATCAACTGGCAAGACAAAGAATTATAAAGCTGAAATATCAGATAAAATTACAACAGATACTTTTCTCAAAACTATTGAAAAGTTTCGAATTAATTCATATCTGTTATTATCATTTAATATTAACCCGGGTTGTAAGGTTTCAACTAAAAAAAGAATCCCACAACCATCTAAGAAAAAAGCTGAGGATGATGACATGAATAAGAGAGTTCAATTCTGTACTGGAGTAATTGACAATACCGAAAAGAATTTAAAATTGATAATAGATTCAGCATTACCAGATTTTAGATCAGATCTTCCTAATCAATTCAAAAATTTAAAATTATTAAATAACTATAAAATAGAAGAAATTATACTCCCTAAAGATGTTGAAAATTCTATGTTGTTAAGAATAATGGCAATTAGAAAAGGGAAAATGTTTCGTTCCCTTCAAATCGACGAAGACATAATAGAAAAACAGTATAATATTGTTGTCTAAAATTATAATTTTTAAAAATGTTAGAACATTTTAGTTAAATTTAATTTTTATAAAACAATTATAAATATCATAAAAAGACTAATACAAATGAGGCATAGTGAAATGGCTTTAAATCACCTATTAAGATCTCTTTTATACCTTATTGGTGGCGATGTAGCAATAGAAGTCGGAATAGAACTTTTAAATTCTGAAAATAAAGATATTACTGATGAGGATATAACTGAAAATATTAAGGAACGGATTGAAGGGAAAGGAATAGACTTCGAGCCTGATGATGATGAAATACTAAAACTAAATACTGTTCGAAAAACACTATATAAATTATACAGTGGAAAACTATCTCAATTTAGAAGAATTCGTGATAAATCCACGGGAAAGTTTACATGCATAATGTAAGCTCCGGCAATGGTTCATCTACTACTGGTGGCACGAATTTGATTTACTTGAGAGTATTTTATTAGAAAAAAAGATGTTTGTTCAAATAAAGCTCAGAGATAGGCTACAATATGAGGAAAATAATTACTTCTTTATTTGTAAAGCTTGTGGAATATCAAATACAAAATATAGATTCGATGAAGCATTTGAATTAAATTTTAGGTGTCCAGAATGTGGGGGTCCTTTAGAGGCTCAGGGTAATCAAAAATTAATTGATTTTTTAAAGAAAAAGATTGTTCTCAATCAAAATATAACAATTAGTAAGGAGTTTGAGGATTGATCTATTGAATAAATTCTTTTTTTTTTTTTTACTAATCTAATAAGTATGATTTAAATTAGTCATTACCGTTAATTAACTTTGCATTATTTATCATTTCATTTATATCAATTTTATCTCGTATCTTAATTTTAGTTCCTGTCAATTCTTCTAACTGCTTTTCAACTTGTCTAATTATTTCCGATGGAAATTTATGATGATTCTTGTAATTATAACCTAAAATTCCTTTTAATCTAATTAACATTGTATTATGATTTTTTACTTGTTTGTTTTTTAGAAGATCATCAGCTTGTTGCTTCTCAAATTCTTTTAGATTATTGTGATAAGCTCCTTCAACAATTCATCATGTTCTCAATCAAAATATAACAATTAGTAAGGAGTTTGAGGATTAATATTTTCATTTTTTCTTTTTAATAAACGCGATATCCCCCATTGAAGCAGATGAAGATTTTTTCAGAAATTTCTTAATGTTGACTTTAACTTCATCGGTTTCCTTTAAGATTTTAATATTATACACTTCTTCAATCTTTTTTGCTAATTTCAAATTTGGTTCTAACTTTCCCGATTCAATCCGCCTTATTAGGGAAGGTTTTTCATTCAATTTTTGAGCAAATTGTTCTTGAGTAAGGTTTTTTTGCGTTCTAACATTTCGAATTCTCTTTGAATAATCAGAGATAATTTCTATTGATGGTTCAAGATTACGACTTGACTTAAAAGACTGTTTATTTTTATTAATTCTTGGCTTTTTGATGGCTAATTTCTCGATATCTGACTTTTTAGTAATTATTTTTTTTCCTAAATGAGCACAACTTTGACATACTGTTATTTTTGCTCCTTCAATCAAGACTTTTTGACCTTTACCCCAAATTTTGCCTCCACAAATGGGGCAGTCATCATCTATTCTAACATTTTTTTTATTATACATAGAAAATCTTAAATTATATATATTTAAAAATAAATCGTATTATATGATATAAATTAGATAGAGGAAATTCTTATAATTTATGTTTTTATTGAAATTTTATAAAATATAATATATAGATTTTTTTTAAATCAAAAATTTAATTATCATGAAAAGATAGACTTAAATTTAAATGAATAAAAGTTTATTATTAAATTAAAATCATTCAATTATAAACTTAGGTATTACTCATTGTGACAACTACTAAGGAAAAAAAGAAAAAGGAAGAAACAAAAGATGGCGAGTACTTAATCACTTATACGAGGCATCTTGAAAAAAGGCTCCGTAATTTGGAAACTGAAAAACAGCTGTTAGATGCAGAAAGATTAAGATTAGAGCAAGAGCTTCATAGTCTTAGAAATGAAATTGATAGATTAAGAGAGCCCCCCCTAGTTTCAGCTACAATTATCGATATTTTAGATGAAAATAAGGGAAGAGCAATTGTAAAGAGTTCTACTGGACCTAGTTTTGTGGTAAATGCCAGTAGAAAGGTGAAGAATGAGAAAATAAATCCTGGAATGAGAGTGGCGTTAAACCAGCGTACTTTTGCGATTATGGAAATATTACCTACAAAATTAGATCCATTTGTTAAAGGAATGGAAGTTATTGATTCAATTCCAGATATATCATATAGTGATGTTGGCGGTCTCGAGGATCAATTGCAAGAAGTTAGGGAAACGGTGGAATTACCACTTAAAAAACCAGAATTATTCAAGAAAATAGGTATAGACCCTCCCAAAGGAGTTTTACTTTATGGAGCTCCAGGTACGGGAAAGACTTTATTAGCTAAAGCAGTCGCTCATGAGACTGAAGCTACTTTCATAAGAATAATCGGATCTGAATTAGTTCAGAAATTTATTGGTGAGGGAGCTCGTTTAGTGAGAGAAATATTTAATTTGGCAAAACAGAAAGCTCCAACAATTATATTCATAGATGAATTAGATGCAATAGGATCTCAAAGACTAAAAATAGCAACATCCGGAGATAGAGAGGTCCAAAGGACTTTAATGCAGTTATTAAGCGAAATGGATGGCTTTGACATGAGAGGAGACATAAAGATTATTGGAGCAACAAACAGAGTCGATATTTTGGATCCAGCATTATTAAGACCCGGAAGATTTGACAGAATGATCGAATTTCCAATTCCAGATGAAGTATCAAGAGAGTCTATTTTTAAGATTCATACTAGGAACTTAACTGTGGAAAATGACTTAAATATCACGAAATTTGTTAGTCTTACGGAAGGTGCTACAGGAGCAGATATTAAAGCAATTTGTACTGAAGCGGGAATGTATGCTATACGTAGAGATGCAGATATGATTAAGGAAAATGATTTTCTTGATGCTATTATTAAAGTTATGCGTAAAGCAAAAGATAAATTTCTAGACTCAAGACTTTATATGTAAATAGATTTTTCTTCTTAAATTTTTAAATCAATATTAACTTATATATTAATTGTTGGTTTATTTTTTTATAAAATATCTACAAGCTAGATTAATAAATTGAGTATTATTTATTTATTAGGACTACGGAAAGTTAAAGCTATATGTGATTATCAATTTGACCCGGAAATAACGGACATTCTATTTAGTAATAAAGAAGAAATCCGCCTTGAAAGGTCAAAAAATACGAATAAAATCAGATACATATATCTAAAGGACAATTTACTATTAACGTTGCGGCCAAGCAACGGATTTTTTACGTTAAGTCTTTTCTCTGCCAAAAAAATTATTGATAACACCACACCTCCAAAATTACGAGCAATTGTATCAACTGAAATCTCAGACTTTATTAAAAAAGGACGAAATGTTTTCTGTAAACATGTTATCAATATTGACGAAAATTTAAGACCTATGGATGAGGTTATTGTAGTTGATCAAAATGACGAGTTATTAGCAATAGGTCGGTTAAAAATTCCTATAGACTATGTAAAGACTTTTAAAAATGGTGTGGCTATTAATGTTAGAAAAGGAATTAATAAATCAAAAGGTTAAAAATTGAAATTAATTTTATAAATATATGTAAATAAGTATGCAGCGTTTTAAAGTGAAATAAGTATGAAATTGCCTAAAGAAATGCAAAAAAAAGAGAAAAATAAACCAAAACGCCCTCAAGCAGTCAAAAAGAGAGAAGGTCAACAGTTTGGATCCAGACAAATGCGTAGAAAAATGCAGCAACAGGGTATAGATATGGATCAAGTCGATGCTACAAGAGTAATAATTGAAACACCAGAGAAAACTCTCGTTATCACTCAACCTGAAGTGGTTTTAATGAAT
>CAZRKO010000034.1:0-10955 GCA_964600445.1 uncultured archaeon | reverse complement strand
TAAACAACGATTCATCCTCGGTTTTAATGCCTCCTTCTAATTCACTTGTCTCTAAAGATAATAAAGCATCCTTCTCTTTTCTTTTATATTCCTCTGCCCTTATCTTCCATTTGTTAGCCTCATCTATATCAACATTTTCTTCATCTTCTAATGATTCAGCTGCTTTAGCTCTGCAAATATCAGATAATACAGAATAGCAAAAGGCTAAATCCGCCCATTCTTGCTTATTTTTTAATTTTGCAACACGTTTTTCTAACCTTAGAAGCTCCTGATCTGCATAATAAATATCAATAAAGTCTCCAAAAGCATCGACAGGTTCTGATATTGAATTCACTAATACATCCTTATTTAATCCACAATAACCACATTTTACAGTTGCTATGGCTGATTTTCTAATATTTTCCACCTTTACAGATTTCTCCCCACAATTTGGACAATTGAAAATTTTGGGGACTCTTTTTACTCTTTTATAAGTCTGTTGTTTTCTTTTTCGTCTTCCCATTTACATCTCCTTATTCTAAAATTTTAAATTATAGATAATAAAAAAGAAAATTAGTTAATTTCTTATTCATAAGAACATAAGTAATTAAAACTAAAAAATTTTTGCTTTCTAAGCTAAAAATAGAAAAATTTTTTAGCAATGATTTATTAGTTAAACTAACTCTTTTTGTCTGATATTTAATAACTGTTTTAATCAAAACGAGTGGATTTTAGGTTTATGGAACATAAAAAATTATCATTAGAATACGATAAGAATTTAATCAATAAAATTTTGGATGATATCAACATGAGATATATCATCCTATTCCAATATATTATCAGAAATGATTTATTTGAAGATTTAAACAATGAAAAATTAATAGAATCTTATGAAAGAATTCTAATTCTGGATGATATTTTTAAAGGAAATGTAATTAATTTTTTGGGCGAGAATCAAAACTTTATTGAAGTTGCAATAGATCTAGGATTATTTAAGAATATAAGAAGTTTAAGAGAATTTGAACAGAAAGACGATGACTTTATTTTAAAAATGGGTGAAGAAACAATAACCATCGAAAAAAAAACAATTATGATCCCCACAGATACATTATTTCTAATGATAACTAAAAAATTTAAGTTTCTCACTAGAAGAAATTTTAATTTAGCCCTCACAAGGTTAAAAGGAGTGAGATGTGAAACAACAAGCGCAATTCATTCTTTTATTTTTGAAATTGGACAAGAAGATTATACATTATCAGATGATCTTTACTATATTTTAGATCAATATGGAAATATTTATCAAGCCATCAAAATGGAAATAACCATTGAGGGTTTTTATAAAAGATTTGAAGAGATTGCTAAAAAAATAGAAGAATTTATTGAAATATTTGATCCCGCTTTAAATAGTAAGAGTGTTGTTAAAATTATAGAAAAAGCAATTGAAGAAAACAAAGATATTATTAATTACCTTAAAGAAGAAAAAGTAAAATTGTCTGATAAGTTTAAAAGCAAGGAAAGTATAAAAGATTCCCAAATTTATAAAGAATGGAGTTCTCAACTTATGCAATTATTACATTTTAGATTCCAAATTAAAAATATTGATAAAAAATTATTAGAAATTAAGAATTACTATTCTGGTAAAAATAAAAAATACAGTTATTTAGAATTTATTGAAAAAGTTTCATTTAACGAAGATAACATAGTAGATGAGATACAAAACTCGTTATTAGCTTTAAGAAAAGAACTGATTGATATTAATAATGAACTTTCAAAATTAACTAAAAAAGATATAAAACTTCTTAATTTAGACTATGAGAGATATATTATAACGAGTAGTGATGATGAATAGTGAAATGTCCCGCATGTAATATTGAAACGGAACCTTTAGTTTCCGGAATTTATCAATGTCCTCAATGTAAAAAAATTATAAAGGAGACAATAGAAAGATCTGATAATAAAGAAAAAAACAAACAAACTTTAATTGGAAGCTTAACTGATGGAGAATGGTTTCATCAGAATGCATCACTCAATCAAATTTATGAGATCGCAGAGCGGGGATATGTTATTAACAAAACCGATACCAGAATGTTCGCAGTTCTAATCTGCCATAGCCCTCTATTAAAAAATGAAAAATATATTAGGTTATCCTGGTGGAAGAAATCTTTATATCAGCATGCAGGGATGTTTAAAATCTATGATGAAGATGTTTTTAAAAACACAATTAGAGTTTTAGAAAAAATTGATAATGAATTTGATGATGTATGGACTTTTCATGGAAAATTTAGAAGAAAAACTCCAAAGACTGAAGAACAGCAAGAGAAAGAAAAGAAATTAGATATTATTAAATATCGTATCATAGAAAATAGAACATGCCCAAAATGTCAAAAAAAAATGGATAAAAAGAAATCCCATTATGAGTGCCAACACTGTGGAGAAATCGTAATTTTGGAGGGTTATAATCAACCAATTTTTAACATTGCCTCCTCTGATTTAGATCTAAATTTTCAAGGAGATTTCCCTATAAACTTTTATATGCCTGTAGCAGGAATAACTGTGAAATGGTTAATGGGAGAATGGAAAGCAATAACAGTTATATATTCGAAAGATAATCCGAATAAAAAATGGCTAAGGTTTTATTGGTGGTATAGAGATTTACAAAATATTTTAAAATATGGACAGCGCGAAATGGGAGGAAGTACACAAATGGGATGGAAAGCTCAAAAAGGTGTATCATCACCTAATCTTTTTGATAAAAAATTAATAAAACCATTAATAGAAGCGTTAAAAAACGCCGCAAAAGAATTAAATTGGGATATTGATAACAACTAAAACTAGTTTAATGATAATATATGATTGAAAATCAAGATCGTACGTGGAAAGAATTATTACAAGAGTTCATAAAAGGAATTGAAAAAGCTACTGAAGAATTAGAAAAAAGGGATGTTGAGAACATACCTGGGGCGAAGCAAGCATTATTACAACGATTAAATAATATGAAACTTCATTTTCCAACAAATGATGGTGAAATTTTTATAAGATCAATTAACGACAAAATTCAAAATGCTTTCTTTCCTGATACTCAAGATTTTATAGAAGCTTTCGAAAAAATATTAAAATCTAGAACCCATGAACAGGATTTTATCATAAATGAATTATTAAACGGATTTGTTACTTCTAAAGCAAAAGCGATTGCTCTAGGAGCACAAGGGCCTGTAATAGATCGAATGGTTGAGGCGTTTAGTAAGCGAAATGATTTTCATATTGTTGATCATCAATTTTTTGCTATGTTTGGAGATCCGAATAAGCCCCGGAGCTATATTAAAAAGCAACTTGAAAAACTTGTGAATATGTTTGGATTACTCTCAAAAGAGCTCGTGGTTGAAAAAGACAAAAGAACAAGTGAAAGAAAAGTTTACACTTTTTATACGTTTCCCGATGAGATCTTAAAAATTTTAGAAGAAAAATACATTGTTATCGATGAAGAACTCGGCCACGCATATGTCTCGGAGGAATTCGACAGGAACGTATTTATATGCATGTTTTTATCAAATACCGCAATTAATAGGGATGATCTCGAAAAAATCGGGGGAACTTATACTGTAAACGGGATATGTGCCATATTTGCACTAATACTACTGCTAAGTTTTATGCCAAAACTTAAGGTTGATGAGACGAATCCCGTATTAAGGGACCCGGGTTTTAAAGAAAATAATATGAGTATTATCCCTAAATCTTGGATGATGAAACAGGTTTTAGAATCCTTATTTGAGCCCCTTATTAAGGTGGTCGCATATAGGTTGGGTGGTGGTCTTTGGTTCTCAAAAATTATAGATTCGGAAGTGAATAAGAAAATAATAACCCAAGTCCGTTTCCTCCTCCAGGACGTAAACAAATGGATACTCGGACAAATGGTCCGGGTAGAAATCCCAATATTCATTGAGATAGCAAATATATTTACAGAAATTACTGTTGGAACAGATTCTCAAGAATAAGAACATTAGAGGTGTTAAATATGAGCAGCAGACGAGAGAAATGGACAGATATATTACCGAGGTACATGACCTTTATTAGTCATATGAGACCTATTCTTAGAGAAACCAGAAGAATTATACTGAATTTAGATGCTGACTTACTATTAGATACCGAAGTATTAGATAAGATTCGGCAAGAAGAAGAGAAAAGAAATATTCGAAAAGTTAGGGCACTCTCGGAATTCTCTGCTATGTATAGGTCTAATGTGTACGAGATAATCAAAGATTTTATTATCAAATACCGCGATAAAATTCCAATCATAGATATTAAAGATTACATAGTAGATTTTCTTCATGAGTCTGTAGATGCGTTAGTTGTTTTACAAAATATTACCAATCCTGATGAAAGAAATTTGGAAAATACCTATTTATATCGTTTAGTCAAATTTATTGAAGAGAAAATCTTTTCAAGGGGAAATAATATTAAACGTATCTATGAAAAACTACTAGATCATGCTCCGAAATTTTATGAATGTCAGCGTCATCTATTGATGCCTCATACTTATTATCGTGAAAAAATCGAGAATCCTGATTTTTTTATGATTCCTGGATTATCTCCAAAAGTGTACCGAATTATTAACAACATAACTTCACTTTACAATTTAGATCCTAATTTTGGAAATTACCCTGAAAAAGACAATTATGAAATTCCTATGATTTTAAAGAATGAGGTGTTTTTACCATATATAGATTCAATCGCAAATGCCGAAGAAGATGCTATTGAAAATATCGCAGAACGTATAGGACTTCGTATTTTGGATGGTATTTTTTTGGCTCCACAAAAGAATACAGTTGAAATATTCTTGGAACATAATTTTTTACGTGAAAGTAAACAATCTGATGAAACTGTAAGGCTTATACCTCAATTTAGCAATGAAACTTTAATCTTATATTATTTAGCTTTTGCTTCATTAAGACGAGGATTTTTATCAAAGGAATTAATTAATTGGATTTCCATGAATTTTGCATTTTTGACGTATATGGGAGTATTAAAGTGGAAATTAAGTGATGAAAACATATTTTATGCAATTTTTAAAGATTTACAAACAAATGAAAAAGTTTTACCCTATTTGATGAAATTAATTTGCTTTCCTAATTATATAGGAGTAGACAAGATGAAAATTCGAGATTCAGTCCAGTATAGGAAAGAAATTTTTAATTTCATTGGCAGCCAAATTGACAATTTAAAAGAATTTATAGAGGAAATTGCAATTTACTGCGAAACAATTAATAAAAAAAAGAAAAAATAACCAATCTTTAAAGAAATGATGAAAAATGAGTAATTCGAATGATGAAAAAGAATTGAAAATCACGTATACAGATGATATTATTAAAGAACGTCTTAGTAAATATGGTGCGGTTTATTTACCTTCAGATATAAAAGAATCTGTTGACGATATTATCGGAAATGAAGTCAAGAAAGAGATTTTAGATGATTTTTTTAAAGCCTTGATGAAATTCGAAGAATTTACTGAAAAATTAAAAAACTCAAAATTAACTCCAAATTTGACTGTTCTACTATATGGCCCTCCTGGCACAGGAAAAACTTCTCTAGCAAGAGGATTTGCAAAAAAATATAACATACCACTTTGTATTGTAGAATCCGATAGACTTGTATCCCCGTTATTAGGTGATACTATTAAAAACATTAGAAGTGTTGTTGAATTAGCCGCAGATATTGCAAAAGATAGAGGGGCATTTGTCCTTTTTTTTGATGAGATTGATGCGATTGGTTCTGAAAGATCTAACATTCATGAGGTGGGAGAAATTAAACGTGCTGTTATTTCATTTTTACAAGTTATTGATAGAGTAAATTATGAGGGATTACCACTGGCAATTTTTGGTGCAACTAATCATCAACATCAATTAGATTCAGCAATATGGCGCCGTTTTACATTCCATCTACATTTTGATTTTCCGGATTTTCACTTAAGGAAAAAAATTATTGAATCTTTTATCAATAAAATTAAAAATGCCAAAATTGGTGTTGACGATTCGATTTTTAACAAATTAAATGATGAGTATGGAGTAATTCAAAAAATTTCAAGAGATTTAGAAACCAAATTAGGACATAAAATATCTGAATTTGATAATAATACTTTGCGAAATGAAATTAATAAAAAACATAAGACAGGAGGGTTATTAAAATTAACATATGGATATTCTGGCTCAGATATCGAAAGAGGAACCAGAGTCGCTTTATTTAAGGCAATGCACACTGAGATTTTAACATACGATGTATTTTATAACTCATTAGAACTAGTCGGTGGAACGGCTATCCATGTTGAAAGACAGGATTTATTAAGTAAAGTACGATCAATTGAAAGTAAGCAAAATCGATATAATTTTCAAAACAAAAAACCCTCCGGACCTCCAGAAATATAGATTAGATCTTTTTAAAACTATAATAATTAGTTATATTAGGAAAAAATGAATGAGCACCAAATATTTGATCTGGAAAAAATTAAAGACTTAACTAATCCTATCGAAGAACTACAAGGAAATGTATTTGAATTAGAAAATAATTATGCAAAATTTAATGAGTATAAAAAAAACGAAATTTCGGGGTTATCATTTAATAAAGACTATACAAATCAGATCCAAACTATTACTCAAATTCTCGAAGATATAAACAGAAAGTTGATTAAACTTTCAAACCTAAACATAAACAAGTTCCTAATTTTTCAGGATAATTTAATTAAGAAATATAAGGACTCATTTAAGGATAATCTTAAAAAACTGAAAATAGATCGGATGAAAATAAAGGAAATTGGAATATTTCTAATCGAAAATCGAAAAATTTGCAAAATCATTGATAAATCTTCATTCATTAGCGCCATCGAAATAAATCAATGGCTAGATTTATTAGAATCATTAAAATTAAATTCCCTTTTTCAATTATCAATCAACCAATGTGAAAAATTTTACAATTTGTTAGTGAAGAAAAAACTTACAGTTGAAATAAACAAAATTCCTGAGGGTACTGATCCGGTTTTAATAAATGATTTTAAAAGAGCATATTTAAAAAATCCTGATCTTACTTTTAAAGAATTTCTACAAATCATTGAAGAAAAATTAACCGAAGAAGAATTAGATAGTAGAAGAATTATTATTGAACAGACTAAGGAAAAGGAAAAATTAAAAGAATTAAAAAAAAAGCAAGAGGTGCAACGTCGATCATATGAAGATTATTTGCGATTATCTAAAAAGGAATTCGAAAAAAAGAGACGAAAAAAAAGGAGAAAAAAATTATCTGATCTCGCAACAAAACAGGAACTATCGAAAGAAATACAAATAAGTGAGGAAATATCAGAAAAAATCGAAAAATTTAAGTCTAAATTCGAAGATAGTTTTGAAGAAAAGTATCTAATGCAAAAAGATGAAGAGATAGATCCACTTGATATAATCAGAAAAAGGAAAAAACAAACAGATGAAGAATATAAAGACCACATAAAAAAATTCAAGAATGTAAAAAAATAAGATGTGATCCTCCATAAGCTCAAAAATATTTAATCTCATAATCGGAGATAATGAAATCTCTATTAATGATAGATTTACATTAATTCTTGGAAAGTTTAAAAAAGATGTTTTAGAAAAAATTCAAAAAGATGAGTTCTTTGAGATTATTGAAGATTATAACTTGATTCCAATTAGGAGTTTTATTGAATTATTTGAGGATCCATCATATAAATATCTGAATTTAAATAAATCCATAAAATTGCTTACCATCATTAAAGATTCTCAAAAAGTTATCAATTTAAACTCTAACCTTATCCTACGCCTTAATACCCTAATCCAGTCATTAGTCTTTATTTTTAACTACAATTCACTAATCAGAAAAAGAGAACTTTTAGCAAAGGAAAGAGATTTATCAGAGATTAAAAAAATTTCGAGCCATATAGCAGCCAAAACAGATTTACTAAACAAACTAAATGAATCTTTAATAAAAAATAAAAAGAAGTTTAATTACACGAAAGAAGATTTTCTCTACTTACAAAACAAGCGAAATCAAATCCTCAGTACTATTACTAATTTTAAGGAAAAAATTCGAGAATTAAATAAGAAAAAAAAAGATTGCTTTAGTCAAATAAATAGGATTACAAGAGAAATGAGTGATCCAACCCAAAAGAGTAAACTAGATGATTTAAATCTCGAAAAAGACAACAAAAAAAGTTACTCAAGAGCTGAAGCTATCAAATCCTTACAAAGGCAAGCTAAAGAGTTTCAATATGAAATTAATAAACTTAATTCAAAAATAAATGAATCCCAAATAAATTTGGACCAAATTAATCCAAATTATGAAAGTATAGAATCTGTTTATAATTCATTACTTAATATTATTAAAAATGATGAAGAACGCTTAAAAAAAATTAAGAATGAATTAAAAGATAAATTAATTGAAAATGAAGATTTGAAAGAATTTGATATTTCTGCCTTTAATTCTTTCAAATCAAAACAAGAAATTGAAAATGAAATTAACGAAATTTCGAATCAATTAAACTCCATAACAGACAAAACCAATTATTTGGATCGCGAAAACCCTGAAAATCTATCAGAAATTATAAATGACCTAACTGAAATTAATGAATCCCTAAGCAAAGACCTTAAAGAAATTTCTATACATTATGAAAATTATGAAGTTATTGACTGTATAGAAAACTTAAGAAGAGTGGAGATTTTATATGGCGATCTTGAAGATTTAATAAATAAATTTTTACTACAAATTAATTTAGAAACGAAATTTCAAATTGCCATCAGTGAGGATTTTACTAATTTCTTTATAAAGACGACTTTCTTACGTTCTAATAAAGAACGGGTTAATTTTGAAGAATTAACAACACCAGAAAAGATTTATTTCGTTATGACATTTTATATATCAATAAAAATAATATTACAGGCAAAAAATATTATTTTTTCAAATTTATTTGTTCCAAGTGAATATAATAAAAGGGGTTCTATATATCGAACAATTACTAAAATTTTACCTATTTTTGAGCAAGAAAAAAACCTGAAAAAATTCAATCTCATATTTCTTATCTCAAATTTAGAAATGAAAAAAAAAATAGAAAATGTAAAAATTATAAAAATTGATGAAAATTGAGTGAAGATCATGGAAAGTTCTAAATCTGAAGACATAGTAAAAAATATATCAAAACTCATTTTAACAAACCAGCAAAAAATGATTAGAGAAGAAGACCTTAGGAATATAAGCGAAAATTTTGATTTTGACCAAATTATTAATGAAGTCTATATAAATCTTAATAATATTGGATTTGAACTAATAAAAACAAAATTTTTAGAGCAAAATTATTATGTGTTAACAGCTGGAGGAAAAGATGATAATATTACTCCAAGCCAATATGGCACTTTAGCCTTAATTTTAGCGCTAAGTAGAGAACTTGATGAAAATTTTAAAATTGATGATTTAAAAGAAATTTTTTCAAGTGTCTGGGATTCTGACATTAAATTTCTAATTGAAAATGATTATCTGAGAGAAATTAATGTAGAGGGGTTAGATATTGTGAAAATTACACCATTAGGGAAAGCCACTATGAAAAATATTATTCAAAATTTACAATTAAAGAACTTACTTGATATTTTTAAAGAAAGTAAATCAGAATTATAAAATAAAAAAATAAAAATATATTATTCTCCCTCAAGATCCATTTTAAATGCTTCAAAAATTTTCCTTACTCTATCTGCCGAAGGACCAGAGCCTCTAACTCCTTCTTCATCTACAATAATTTTTCCATTTAGAATTGATATAACGCTTTGATCTTCTTTTAAGTCTACATGGCCCGGAGAGAAAATTTTAGCTATTCTATCAGCAAGCGCATGCATTGGAAAAGGGTCTTCCTCTAAACTAACATAATTGTAATAAGAACTTTTTACGAGCATTTTTGGAAAAGTTTTTTTCTTCTCGTTTTTAACATTAATTAAAATCAGGTTAGAATCTTCAGAGATACCTTTCAATTGACCAACGAAAAATTTATCATCGTCAAGATAAACCTTAACAATCTTATCAATTAATAGACCTAACTCAGTATTATATTGTCGCAGGGACATGATTTAGCAAAACCTATTTTTATCTATTAAAATTATATTAAATATTTATTTTCTTTTCTTAAAATTTTTAGCTTATTTAATTTATTACTTCAAAGCTTCTAAAAGTTCTGAAGAAAAAGATTCTAAGAAGTTATTAGGATAAGAAAAAAATTCTCTTTTTCCAAAAATTACGGATTTCCTTATTTAATTCATCCGTTTTTAATTTCTTTTATCATTTCTTTCGTTTTTTCATAATAATAATCATCAGGTTCTTTTAAACCCAACTTTTTAAAGTTTTTTAATGCTTCATTAAGATAAAGAAGCGCCTCTGAATATTGGTTTAGTTTGTAATAAATTTTACCTATTTCAAATAGCGCAATAGTCGTTTTTGACAATATTTTTTCCACCTTATATATTTGGAGTGCTTCTTTAAATTTATTCAAGGCTTCAGAGAAGTTCTTTTGTTTATCCAATATACCTCCTATTTCCGCTAGATCATCTGCTATTCCTCCCAAAGGGCCAAATTCAGAATGTATTTGAAGTAATTGTTTATATAATGATAACGCTTGATCATAATTCTTTTGCCTTTTATATAAATCACCAATATTATAAAGAAGCAATAATTTCTCCTCTTTTGGTTTAATTTCTGTAGGTTCAATTTGATCATAAATCGCAAGAGCTTCTAAATATACATTAGTTGCAATAGAATATTTACCCTGCAAAGAATAAATGCGACCGATTTTTTCAAGAACCGCTCTTTCTTTTTCTAATAATCCCAATCTTTTACATATTGAGCGTAAATTATTATAAATACTTAAGGCTTCAGGCAAGTTATTTAATGCATAATAGATATTACCAACCTTATTTAATGCAGTAATATTATTAGGATAAATATTTAAT
>CAZRKO010000033.1:0-10990 GCA_964600445.1 uncultured archaeon | reverse complement strand
ATGATTTTAGATCAGATAAAATTTCTTTAGGTGTATTATCCAATAAAGCTTGAGCAGACAGTCTATGATTTCTCTAGAAAACTCCAGCAGAAGCAAAGATTTTATGAAAAACTACAATGAATTTGTTAAAAAGATAAAAGATGAAAACAAAAGGATAATCTAAAATTTAATTCACATATTATAGTTCAAAATCTTTTTTTATATTTTTTTAATAACAATTCCTAAATTTAAAAGAACTAGAGTTAGACCTCAAAAACCAAAAAACTTTTATTTTTTGTATGATTAAAAGTTCTATAGTGCAAGAGTTGTCAACTTATTTTTTTAAATTATTAGAATTTCAAATAGAAATCAGTGGATGTTATAAACCATGAGATACATATTTTTTAATGTTTCTTTAATTAAGAATTATAATATAAAATGGAGGATTTTACGTTATGAGTTATACCTTTTCTAGAACTAAAATGATAGAGAAAATCAAATTCGGATTATTAAGTCCGGATGAGATTAGGAAAATGTCAGCTGCAAGAATTATTACAGCAGACACTTATGATGAAGATGGCTTACCGATTCCTTCAGGACTTATGGATCAGCGATTAGGGACAATTGAGCCTGGTCAAAGATGCCAAACTTGTGGAAATCTTGTAAGCAATTGTATGGGTCATTTCGGACATTGAATGTAACAATTCGTTCCATTCGTCTAAATTGAATTGGCCCGCCCCGTAATTCATGTGGGATATGCGAAGAAAGTATTAAAAGTATTACGTTCCATCTGTCCAGAATGCTCAAAATTAATGCTAACAGAAGATGAAAAAGATGAATTCCGAGAGGAACAAGCAAAACTGCTTATCGTTTCGTTTGAGGGTGAAGAAGATTTTAGTAAGATTGTTTTTAAAAAGGCAAGAAAAACAAAAAATTGTCCTTTTTGTGGAGCCATTAAAAAGAAGATTGTAATTGAAAAACCAACAACCTTTTATGAAGAAGAAGAAAATAGGGGGTCGCGCAGAATAACCCCTATAGAAATATTAGAGCGTCTTAAAAAAATAGAAGATCCTGACCTTAGAATTTTAGGTATTTCTCCTGCAAATGCTCGACTTGAATGGGTAATATTTACAGTATTACCTATTCCTCCTGTATGTGCGAGACCTTCAATTACCTTGGACAGTGGAATTCGATCTGAAGATGATTTAACCCATAAATTAGTAGATGTTATCAGAATTAATCAACGTTTAAGAGAAAATATTGATGCTGGCGCTCCTCATTTAATCGTTGAAGATTTATGGGAATTATTGCAATATCATATAACTACTTATTTTGATAATCAAGTTTCAGGGATCCCACCCGCTAGACATCGTTCAGGCAGAGCGTTAAGAACATTGACTCAAAGGCTTAAAGGTAAAGAAGGAAGATTTAGAAGTAATTTAAGTGGAAAAAGAGTAGATTTTTCAGCAAGAAGCGTAATTACGCCAAATCCATATATTAGTGTTAATGACGTAGGGGTTCCACAAAAAGTTGCCACAATATTAACAATTCCAACTAATGTAAATGATTGGAATATTGAAGAAATGAAACAGTTAGTTCTAAATGGTCCTCTTAGACATCCTGGTGCAAACTATATAATTAGAAATGATCGAAGAAGAATTGATCTTCGATATGTAAAAAACAGAAAAATAATCGCTGATATGCTAGCTCCGGGATTTACAGTTGAACGACATCTAAATAATGGAGATCTAGTTTTATTTAATCGGCAACCATCTCTTCATAGAATGTCAATTATGGCCCATGAAGTAAAAATAATGGATGGAAAAACATTCAGATTAAATTTGACTGTATGCCCCCCCTATAATGCAGATTTTGATGGTGATGAGATGAATTTGCATGTACCTCAAAGTGAAGAAGCTCGTACAGAAGCGGAATTATTGCTTAAAGTTCAAGAACACATCTTATCACCTAGATTTGGAGGTCCCATATTAGGAGGAATTCAAGATTTTATCTCATCTGTATTTCAATTTACAAGTATGGAGTCATTATACAACAAAAAAGATACCTTGAAATTATTATATATGGGTGGAATTTTTGAAACTAATCTCGATTTTCGATTAGAACACTTAAAACCAATTACTACTGATCCCGAGCCTCTGTATTCTGGAAAGCAAATCTTTAGTTCATTATTTCCAGATGATTTAAATTTAAGAGTAAGATCTAAATTTTGTAAAAAATGTGATGAATGTAAAGGAAAAGATTGCGAATTTGATGCTTATGTAATGATTAAAAATGGTGAATTGATTACCGGAACAATTGACGAAAATTCATTTGGTGCTATGCAATCAAATAGTATATTAGCGCGAATCATTAAAGATCATGGCAATGCAAGGGGAAGAGAATTTTTAGATAATTCTACTAGAATGCTTCTGTATGTTATTCGTCAAAACGGGATGACAATGGGTTTAGATGAGGTTTACGTAAAAGGTGTGGCTTATGAAGCGATTCAAAAAATATTGTATGATGCTAATAAAGAAGCTGATAATCTCATAACAGCATTTTATGAGAATAATACAAAAATATTAAAAAGAGCCCCAGGGCGCTCTATGAGAGAAACATTAGAGTTAAGGATAAGACAAGTGTTAGCAGAAGCCCGTAAACAAGCAGAAGAAACTGCGGCACATTATATTGGAGATGAAGCCCATTCTGTTATTATGACAAAATCAGGTGCTCGAGGTAACATTTTAAATTTAGGGCAAATGTCTGCTGTAGTAGGACAGCAAGCAATTAGAGGTGAAAGAATTAATAGGGGATATAGTCAAAGAACTCTTCCCCATTTCAAAATAAAGGATCTTAGTCCGAAATCACGAGGTTTTGTTACAGCCTCATATCGAAATGGTCTCCGTCCTGCAGAATTCTTTTTTCATGCGATGGGAGGTCGTGAGGGTCTTGTTGATACAGCTGTAAGAACTTCTACAAGTGGATATATGCAAAGGAGATTAGTAAATGCCTTACAAGATTTGGTCATTGAAAACGATGGCACTGTTCGCAATTCTGATAAAAATATAATACAGTTTAGTTATGGTGATGATGGGATAGATCCAATGCATACTGACCATGGAAATGCTGTTAATTTGGATGTTCTATTACTTAAGGCAAAAGCTCTTGATGTTCAAAAAATTCAGGATGAAATCAAAAGTGGATCTAAGCCAAAAAAAGCTGCACCTAAGAAGGCTCCCGCCAAAAAGGCCCCCGCCAAAAAAACTCCTGCCAAAAAGACTAAAGAAAAAGAAAAAAAAAGTAAGCCAAGTGCCGATGAGCAGGATGAAGACGCACTTCAAGTGCAATATAAAGAGGAAACTGGAAAAAATGCAATATGGCGAGGAAAAGTAACAAAAGGTTATGTAGAATGGAAAGTAGAAAAATATGGATAATAAAATAAGTGTGTGTTAAAAATGGTAAAAATTACTCTAAAAATTTTAGAAGATCGTTTAAAACAATTACAGGATGATGGGATTCCAGAAGATTTAATTGAAAAAATTCGAGCAAAAATAAAAGATGAAGAATTAGAAGAAGAACAACTAGAATACTTGTTAAATAAAATATTTATAAATTACAATAATGCAAAAATAGAAGTTTCGGAGGCCTGTGGAGTAATCGCTGCACAAAGCATTGGAGAACCCGGAACTCAGATGACTCTCAGAACTTTTCATTATGCTGGAGTGGAGGAGTTCTCCGTAACGCAAGGGCTACCCCGTTTAATCGAGATTGTTGATGCTAGAAGATTCCCATCAACTCCCCAAATGGAAGTATTTTTAGAAAAAGAATATAATAAATCTGAAGAAACTGCTATTAAAGTTCACAATCGTATAGAACAAATCAGAATAGAGAATATTACCCATGATGTGGATTTAGACTATGTAGACTGGAATATAATAATTAACCTTATACCCGAAATCTGTGAAAAGAAAGGAATAGATATCGATGAAATTCCTGAAATTTTAAAAAGATATAAGAAAAAAGGAACAATTAAAAGAGAAGGAAATTCTGTAATTATCGACCCTGGAATTGAGGATTTGCAAACCTTACAAAAAATCAGAGAAAAAATTCTGAAAAAAGTAGTAAAGGGCATAAGAGGTGTTAAAAGGGGACTATTAATGCCTTTAGAAGAGGGTAAAAAAGAATGGGTCATTAAAACTGAGGGAACTAATCTACAAGGAGTAGTACAAATTGAAGGAGTTGACGCAACACGAACAGTTACAAATCATATCCATGAAGTTGAAAAGTTATATGGCATAGAGGCTGCTCGAAACATGATAATAAGAGAATCTCAAAAAGTTCTTGACCAACAAGGATTGGATGTTGATTTACGACATTTGCTTATATTATCTGATCTCATGTGTGTGACCGGGACTATTCAATCGATTGGGAGGCATGGAATTTCTGGTTCAAAATCAAGTGTTTTTGCCAGAGCTGCCTTTGAAGTGACCGTAAACCAGTTGCTTGACGCGGGCTTATATGGAGAAGAGGAAAGATTGCTTGGAATCCCTGAAAACGTAATAATTGGGCAAATCTCTCCCATTGGTACGGGTAGAGTTTCAATAATGTTTGATTTAGATAAAAATCTCGAAATTATAAAAGGAAATAAATAGATCGGAGGAATTTATTTCTTAACTTTATAATGACACAGATATTAAACAAAAAATTAAAATGATAATATATTTTTTTAATTACTTACTTTATTAATGTATAATAAAAAGACGGTATTAGCAATTAAAAAGTTGGCAACTAATGGCAAAGAAAAATAAGAGCAAAAAGACTGATAGTTCTGTTGACTTATCCCGTAAAAAGGAAAAAGAATTTGATATTGATACAAATATCAAAGTAGCTTACAAGACAGGAAAAGTTGTTTACGGGAAAAATCAGGTTTTAAGTGGATTAAGGGAAAATCCATTTAAGATGTTAATAATTGCGAATAATTGTCCTAAAGAGTTGGAAAGTCAATTTAATTATTATAATTCCTTAATGAAGAACCAACTTTTCATTTATAAGTATAAGGGTTCAAGTTGGGATCTTGGACTTGCTTGTGCTAAGCCTTATATGATTTCTGTGATTGGTATTATTGATCAGGGAGATTCTGATTTGTTATCTTTAAAAACTAAAAGAAATTAACGTTAATCTGGAAATTAAGAGATGCTAAAAAAAAATATTAAAATTGATAGGAGTTCAATGGAACTTATCTCGTTATTTAATAATATTTCTGGAGCGATTATCAAAGATTGTATGATATTTAAATCTCCAGAAAATCACTCGGAGATAATAATTTTCTTAGTAAAAAAGGAGGATGTCGGAAAAGCAATAGGTAAAGCTGGAGAACATGTAAAAGATCTAATGGCAAAACTTCAAAAGAAGATAGATGTCATACCGTTCTCAGAAAATCTTAATGAATTTATACAATCGATTCTAAATACTACAAAAAGTTCAATAAAAGTCCAAAACATTGAAATTAAGGAAAGTAGAAACCAAAAGAAAACAGTGATAATAAGTGTTCGTCCGCAAGACAGGGGTAAAGCGATCGGAAAAGATGGAAACATGATTCGAAAAATCAAATTATTAGTTCTTCGTCGTTTTGATGTAGATAATGTAATTATAAATACTAAGAACAACTAGATCATAAATTTTAAGTTTAAGGAAATATTTCTTTAATAATTACTATTATTATTAAAAAGAAGAGATTTGGTGTATTAAAATAGGAAAGACAAAAGGGTTATACGCAGCCAGACAACTGAAAAAGAATCGCAAAAGATTCAGATGGAGCAAGACCAAATATAAAAGGAAAAAATTAAAGTTAAAACAAAAGGCAGATCCACTTGAAGGAGCACCGCAAGCATTAGGAATTGTTTTACAAAAAGTAGGAAGAGAAAGTAAACAACCTAACTCTGCAATTCGAAAATGTGTAAGGGTTCAATTAAAGAAAAACGGAAAAAGTGTCACTGCTTTTTTACCTGGAGATGGTGCTCTCAATTTCATAGAAGAACACGATCGTGTGATTGTTGAGGGTATTGGCGGGGCCAAAGGTCGTGCGGTAGGCGATCTTCCAGGTGTCCGATGGAGGGTAGTTAGTGTGAATGGTGTGAGCTTACAAGCATTATTAACTGGAAAGAAAGAAAAACCAATGAGGTAAATAAGATGAGTAAAAGCAGTTTAGCCGTAAAACTCTTCAATCAATGGTCTTTTGAAAACATAGAAGTAAGAGATTTTACATTAGAAAATTACATTAATTTGAGGCCCATCATCATACCATCATCTTGCGGACGACATGAACATAAAAGGTTCTGGAAGTCAAATATTTCGATTATAGAAAGGTTATTAAATAGACTTTTAGCGCCAGGTTTTATTGCTAGTAAAATAAAAGGACATAAAAGTTCATACAACTCCGGAAAGAAAAATAAATTAATAAAAAGTATAAAAACAGCATTTACATTAATAGAACATATTACTGAAGGAAATCCTATTCAAGTTTTGGTAGACGCAATATGTAACACTGCTCCAAGAGAAGAAACAACTAGAATTGCTATGGGTGGTATTTCTTATGCTTCAGCCGTTGATATTGCTCCACAAAGAAGAGTAGATTTAGCACTTAAATACTTAGTTCAAGCAGTAGGTTCAAGGACTCATAATAGTTTACATAATTTTGAAGAAAATCTGGCACAAGAGCTTACAATGGCTTCAAAAAATTCGCAAGAATCAAGAGCTATAAAAAGGAAAGATGAAATTGAAAGAATCGCTGTTTCTGCAAGATAGTATCTCTATTTTTTGAATTCTGATTTTATTATATCACTTCAATATCAACTACATATTATTAAAAATTGTTGAAGGAATCTATACTTCCTAAATTTTTATATAATTGATGATCATATTATTTTATAATAAGATTTAACTGATTAAAATGAGTCAGATAACAATTTAATGAATTCCGACAAAAAGATAAAAGATTTAGGAAATTTTTTAAAAGTTTTACAACAACCTATTAGACGGGATATTTTAAGTAAATTGAATTTAAATGATAATCCTATTTCATTTTCAAAGCTTCAGAAAGAAGTTTTAGGTACAATTTCTAACTCTGTGAATTTTTCATTTTATTTAAAGCCCCTAAAAAGTCTAGCCTTAATTTCATCTAAAGAAGGAGGGTATTCAATCACAAATTTAGGTAAACAAATATTAAAGCTCATTTTAAATATGGAGCAAGTTCTTAATCAGAATAAAGAACCAGTTATGATAAGAACTTCTAAATACTCCAAAGAGAAGTTTGATATAAGTAAAATCGAAGAATACTTAATTAAAGAAGGCGAATTAAATAATAATTTAGCAAAGAAAATAGCTAGTCAAGTTAAAGAACGCCTTAAAACTACGAAAATCAATTATTTAACAGCACCTTTAATGCGAGAATTTGTAAATGCTATTCTCTTAGAAAATAACTTAGAAGAAGTAAGGCATAGGTTGACTCGATTAGGGACACCCCCTTATGAAGTCACAAAATATTTTAAAAAAAATGACATTTCTCCATTAGATTTTATTGAAATTTTAGGTTCAGATGTCTCCGAACAATATTTACTTTTAAATTTGTTACCAAAACCTTTTGCTGATATGTATTTGTCTGGAGAGGTTGCCCTTCTTCATTTAAACCAATGGGCTTTAAAACCGCTAAGTATATGTTTAAAAACAGAAACAATTTTAGAGAAACTTTATAAAAATAATTCAACCTTACCAAAAGAGTTCAAAAACATGAGAGATTTAACTTTAGTAATATTAAGATTTACAGATTTGTTAAAAGTATTTAGACCTTACTTTTCTGAAGATATTTTATTGAGTGAATTTAATTTAAAATTTCTAACTTATTTTAACAATATTAAAAATAAAGATATATCCGAACTTGATACTATATTAGCTTCTCAATTTATGGGATACAGTGAATTTTTCAGAGACAACAAACCGCACATAACATTAAATTTTAGTTATGAAAATGGTGGTAATGCAAATTATGAAACTTATTCTCAATTTCAAACTGATAGCTTATTTTTAAAAATTTTACAGAGAGAAAAAAGCTTAAACAGTAAATTTATAATACCTTTAATTTTATTTGATTATTTCAATTTATTTAAATCAATTTCAAATGAAAATATTTTAAATGAATTACTTTCACTAACTCGTTTAGAAAATATTATATTTTACAATGATAAAACTTCAAATTTGTTGAATTCAGCAATTATTAAAGTTAAAAGTCAGGATTGTTATGAAGATAGAATAATCTTAGATAAAATATTAATAAATTTACATCTAATAGCGCTTAAGGCAAATCAAAATGATGACATGTTTTACAGTTTATTGCAAGATAAATTAAACTTGGTCTTTGAATTTTTCGATTACAAAGAAACTTTAGTGTCTAAAAAATTAGATCACATAAGTGATTGGAAATTTATAATAACCGAAGTTTTAGGGAAAAATTTAGATAGCTGGGTTATGGATTCCTTGAAATCAATTAGTTTTTTTGGTTTAAATGAAGCGATTAAACATCATTGCGGTTTAGAACTTGATAGAATTAAGAAAAGTCAAGATTTTGCTTTAAGTGTTTTAACATTTCTACGAGATTTAATTAAGGAAAAAAATGAAACTGAAAATACCAATTATAATTTAAGTCAACCATGTAATGTTAAATTCTTAAATGGTGCTAAAAGTATTAGAATTCCATATAACTTTGAGAATCAAAATCCATTAAAAATAATTAATAACAACTCTAATTTATCGTTAGATAAAAAAATATCATTATTCAAAAAGTTCGAAAGAATACTTGATGGTGGAAATCTATTTAATTTTAATTCAGCTCAGTGTCTAAATAAAGAAGATTTGAATTTCCTATTTAAATCTAATTTACAAGCCTTTACTATAAACGATTAATCCTTTAGTAATTCAGCTAAAAGTGCTTTCCTTAGATGTAGACCATAATTTGTTTGTTTAAAATAAATTGCTTTTTCCGAATCATCTATATCAGGAGATATCTCGGTAATTCGAGGCAAAGGATGCATTAATTTGAAATTTCTTTTCGTTTCTTTTAGGTCATCTTTTTTGAATACATAGATTTCTTTAACTCGTTCATACTCTTCTAGATCAACAAATCTTTCTTTTTGAATTCTTGTCATATAAAGTACATCTAGCACTTCAAGTATTTTTCTATATTTCGTTATTTCCTTAAACTTTGCTCCTCTTTCATTAATTAAGAACTCTTTATATCGATTTCTCATCCTTAATTCAGGGGGACTGATAAAATAAAGGTTAATCTCATAATTCGACAATAAAATTGAGAGGGAATGAACTGTCCTCCCATATTTTAAGTCTCCCATAATACCAATATTCAATCCATCTAAGGTTCCACACTCTTCAGAAATAGTAAGTAAATCAAGCAAACCTTGGGTTGGATGTTCACCACTGCCCGAACCTGCGTTAATTATTGGTATTTCAGCAAAGTTGGATGCTAGTTTGGCAGAACCTTCTAATGGATGCCTCATTACAATACAATCACAATAATTTTCTACAGTTCTAATCGTATCTGCAATACTTTCCCCCTTTTTAATTGAGGATACATCCCCTGAGTGAAAACCAATGACATTTCCTCCTAATCTATACATCGCAGATTCAAAACTAAGACGAGTACGAGTCGATGGTTCAAAAAATAATGTAGCTAATATCTTTCCTCTGAGTAAGTTTGAATTAGTATTTTTTATCATTTCTCTGCTCTTTTTCAAAATATATCCAATGTCTTCTCTATTGAATTGCCTAGCACTAATAATTCCTTCTTTAAATTTGTCCTTAAACATTAAACATCCTCTAAATATGTATTTATTAAAATTATGTAAAAATTTGCTTAAATTATTTTTTATTAAGCCATACTTACTTATCAATATAAAAATTAATTTTTAGCCTAGAGAAAAACAGAACTCATAAAATTTAAAATTTATAATTAACTATTTATTTTAACTAAGAAAGGAAAGGTCTGTGAAAATTGAAATATCCTCGAATGCTGAATAGATACTGCCCGACCTGTAGAGCTCATAAAATTCACAATGTTTCCATTTATAAAAAAGGAAAAGAACGAATGTTAAATCAGGGAAGAAGGAGAGTGGAGAGAAAAAAAAAAGGGTATGGCTCCTTTCCTAAAGAAATTTTTCATAAAAACGCAAAAATTAATAAGAAAACCACACCCTTACTAGAATGCTCTGAATGTGGTAAAAAACAATATAGTAAGTCTTACCGTGTAAAAAAATTTGAATTAATAGAAAAATAAGAATTGAGTGTTTAATATGGTAAAAAATATAGAAAGTAAAGAATTAATCCCCCAACCAAAATCTCGATTTTTGCGAGTCAAGTGCTTAAATTGTGGAAACCAGCAAATTATATTTGGTTGTTCTGCCACTGATGTAGCCTGTTTAGTTTGTGGAAAGACACTACTCCAATCAACAGGCGGAAAGGCACGAATACTTACGAAAATATTAGAAGTCCTTACGTAAAGAAAATCCTCTTTTTATACTCTTAATTTTTAAAAATCAATTATATATTCTCTTTAGATTTAAAAATTCTCAAAGTTTTTTAGTTCACTTCGTGAAAGGGATGATCTGTTTTTAATGAATTCTTAATGAAAGATTCTTTTAAAATTTTTCAAATATTTAATTGCATTTATTAAAATGAAAATGTTATCATCTATAGAGCCTAAAAGCATTCGATTACATAGATCACATAAAATTCCTCTAATTTCTCCTGTTTTATGGTTATGATCTATTCTGGGGTACCGATCATTAGACCTTCCACTTTCAGATAAATCTTTAAAATCTCTTTTACAAATAGGACATCTAGAATTTTGATTTTTTATTCTTTTTTCTAATTCCTTAAAAGTAATTCCATATGTCTTTTTAACATGCATTTTTTTAAATCTCACTGATTGGCATTCCTTACAATAAGA
>CAZRKO010000032.1:11042-11404 GCA_964600445.1 uncultured archaeon | reverse complement strand
TATATCTAAACTTATAAAACATATAAACAAAATTTTTGATTTAAAGTTATTTTATCACAAATAGATATTTAATATTTTCATTCTTAATTATCATTTAAAAAATTTTGGAGGAATGATTGAAAAAAGTAAAATAGGAATGATATGCAATGGTAGAAGCTAAAAAAGATATTGTTACTGAAAACGATGCAATCCGAATTTTCGTTGCTATATGCCAATGAGGTATAAATATCGCAGAAATAATAGATTGTAGTGCCCTGGCTGATTTCTCAAGATCTCTCCCTAATGTCGTTGATGCTACTGATTATATTAGCCTCTGAACTGAACCTGGTGCTGAATTTATAAAAGAAAAAATTATTGAAAGT
>CAZRKO010000032.1:0-11032 GCA_964600445.1 uncultured archaeon | reverse complement strand
GCAAATAGATTAATAGTTGCTTCCTGTACTCCAAAAACACATGAACCAGTATTTCAAAGTGTTCTGGAATCAATGGATATTGATCCTTCATTTCTAGAATTTGCAAATATTAGGGAACATTCGAGTTTTGTACATAGACATGATAAACCTGGAGCACAAAGGGTCGCTGAAGACGCTATGCGATCCGCTGTTGCGCGAGCTGCGGTATTAGAAAAGATTTTGGTAAAAGAAGTAGATATAACAAAAAAAACTTTAGTTATAGGTGGTGGCGTAGCAGGGCTAAGCACGGCCATTGATTTAGCTGAGCAAGGATATGAAGTTCATTTAGTTGAAAAAAAGCCTACAATAGGTGGTAAGATGGCTATGTTGGATCGAACATTTCCTACTGATGACTGTTCAATATGAATATTAGGACCAGTTATGCTTCAATCAGCAAGAACTCAAGGCCTTAATATGTATACGTATAGTGAAGTTGAAGATATCTCTGGTTTTGTCGGGAATTTTGATGTTAAAATCAGAAAGAAAGCTAGATATGTTACAAATGAATGTAATGGATGCGGTGCATGTTTTGAGGTTTGTCCTGCCTATGGTTATGATGAATTTAATGAAGGATTAAATCCAAGAAAAGCAATATATATATCATTTGCACAAGCAGTTCCTTCATTGGCTCAAATCGATATGACCAGATGCATCAAATGTGAATTATGTAAAGGTCCATGTGAATTAAACGCTATAGATTTCGATCAAAAGGATGAATTTGTTGATATTAAAGTCGGTTCAATAGTGGTAGCAACTGGTTGGGATGAATACGAACCTGAGACTGGATATTTAGGCTATAATATTTATCCAAATGTTATTACGGAATTAAAACTTGAAAGAATCCTAGCTCCTAATGGACCAACATTAGGCCATTTGGCTCGTCCTTCTGATGGAAAATTACCAAAAAGAATTTTATTCATTCAGTGTGTTGGTTCGCGAGATTTAAACATGAACACTTATTGCAGTTCTGGTGTTTGTTGCATGATTGCGATAAAAAATACTAAATTAATTAAACAACATTATCCTGATTCAGATATTTCAGTCGCATACATGGATATAAGAGCAGCGGGTAAGGACTATGAAGAATACTTCACAGCTTCTAGAAAAGAAGGGATTAGATATATTAGAACTAATGTGTCTAAGATAAAAGAAGATCCTGAGACTCATAACTTAAAAATAATAATGCAAAATACATTAAGCTCAGTGGAATTAAAGGAACTCGAATTTGATCTAGTAGTTTTATCTGCTGCGATGGTACCTGCTAAGGGAATTGAAAAAATTCAGAAAATATTAAAATTGGAAAAGAGTCAAGATGGATTTTTCAAAGAATTTCATTCAAGATTAAATCCAATTGATACAAAGATACCTGGTATTGTTCTTGCTGGTGTGGCTCAAGGTCCTAAATCTATTGCAGAATCTATTACACACGGAAGGGCCGCGGCATCCTCATTGGCTAGGATGATGAGTAAAGATAAATATCGAATACTTTTAATTCGTGCGATTGTTGACAAGGAAAAATGTGCAAAATGTGGATTATGCGAGTTGAATTGTCCTTATGATGCGATTAGTCTAAAACATGATGGTGCAGAAGTGGATGAGATTTTATGTAGAGGTTGTGGTACATGTCTTGCGAATTGTCCATCAGAAGCAATGACTTTACGATATTATCGTGAACCTCAATATGAAAAACAAATTGATGCAATTTTAGAGGAAATTTAAAGAGGTGAAATATTTGACAGCGGAAAATAATGTTAAAATAATTGCATTTTTATGCTGGAAATGAGGTTATGGGGCGGGTGATATGGCTGGAACAATCCGCGCACAATATCCCGCAACTATTAGACCTATAAGAATCAACTGTACAGGTAGAGTCACTCCAAGCTTAATTATGCGTGCGATTGGTAAAGGAGCTGATGGAGTTATTGTGTCGGGATGATATCCCGGAGAATGTGACTATGAAACTGGAAATCTAGTGGCTGAGAAAAATGTTCAATATGTAAAAGAAATTTTGAATTCTGCCGGAATATCACCTGAAAGAATTCAAATGTTTCACTGTAGTGCAGCTGAAGGACAAAGGTTCCAGGAAGAAGTTACACGTATTTCCAATATAATTGAAGATCTTGGCAAAAATCCACTAAAAGAAAATGACGCTTCGAATAAAAAGGGTAAAACCTCTAATAGTAATGAAAAAATAAAAACCGAATAGAATGAATCTTGGGAGAAAAATTTAGTCTCAAGAAGACTGACCTTGCGAGGGTATCGGAATTAATATTTTTAATTATTTTAAAAATTTTATATAATTCTCTTAATTTTCTATGTTAAGATTTTTTTATTTTAAGAATTATAATTTAAATGTGTAGTTCAAAATGGGAAAGGATCCTCATGTAGATGCTGAAAAAGAATTAAATAAAGCTGAGTTATATTTCGATGGCGAGTATTACAAAAAAGCAGGAAAATCTTTTAAATCTGCCGGAGATTTATATTTCAAATTAAATGAGTTCAAGATTGCTAGAGAATGTTATTCATACGCAGCAAAATCTTTTGATTTTGAAAACAGATCAGATATAACTATCGAAGCTCTAAGAAATGCGGGGGATTCATCTCTCCTCATTAATGATTTTTCTACTTCTAATAAGTTTTTTAAGAATACTATTCGATTTATTCCCGACTTACATAAGGTTGAAAATCGTAATTTGTACTTTTTATTTTTTTCCACACTTTCATATTTGTGCTTATTTTTAGAAGGAAAACAAGATCAAGGCCTAGATTTTATCAAAGAGATAAGAAAGGACGTCGAGAGTGAATATTTCAAAGATTCCCCGTACATAAGCTTGATAAAAAATTTAACCATCGCTATACGAGATAAAAATAAAAGTTATCTAACTAAGATTGAAAAAGACTTCAATCAGTATGACTTTAGTAAGGCGGAACAAAAACTTTTAAAATTAGTCTTAGCGCTTGCTAATGCTAATATTTCACTGAAAATAAACCTGAGTCTCGATAAAGATCAATACACAACAAGGGATATTATCAATCTAACTTTAAATCTTGATTCCACACCAATTATAGATGTTTCAAAATATCCGTTTTATGATTATAATTTTAAAAAATTAAAGATAACAAACATAACAATGTCGCTCTCTGATAACATTACACCGCAAAAAAAGCCTGAACTCCCTATTACTTTAAATCCTGGAGAAAATTATGATTTTATGTTTGCTTTAAAACCACAATTTCAAGTTGAGGATCCTTTTATTGGACCATTTGTTGTAACATGCGAGTTGGATGATATCTTTTTAGTTTATCGTAAAGTTTCAGAAACTATAAAACCAAATATAATATCTCCTCCACCATCTTTAGATATTTCTATGAAGAATCTTAGGCCCCCTCTAATTGACAAATCATTTCCAATGGAGTTTTTAATCGAAAACAAAAGTGAGGGTGATGCTTTAGAACTCAATGTAGAAATTGAGTTTCCTGAACAATTAAAGGTAATGAGAGGTACTACTAAAAAGCAAATATACTCCCTTAGTTCTAATGAGAAAATCACTTGGGAAATTTCCCTTAAACCCATAGAAGCAGGTGATTATATAATAAAAATAGATATAAAGTTCAAAGATCCAGACCAAAATCTAATTGAAGAAGCAAAAACATTTCCTTTTGCGATCAAAATGTGAAGACACATACTATACTCCTTATTAGTAAGAAATATCTCTAATAAACCGACCAATAAAATTTTAAGTCTGTTTTTTCATATATCAATAATCTATAATTGAATTTAAAATAAGAAAAAAATGAAATTAAAAGCAAAAAAAATTAATTTTGAAACGGGAAATACTAAAGATGTAATAGTTAATGTCAAGGATGCTGCTGAATTAGGTCAAAAAGCAGGAGACCGTGTTGTTATTAAAAATATTAAGTCTAAGTCAATAGGCAATAAGTCTCGAGTTGCTATCTTACAAATTTCTTATTCTAATACAATAGTTGCTCGAGGGGAGATTGGGATATTTGTTGATACTATAAAAGGTATCGAAGAAAATTCAATTGTTTCTGTAAAACCTATTGATCCGCCTGATTCTTTTAAATTTATTCAGAAAAAAGTTAAAGGAGAGAAGTTAACTGGTGAGGAAATTAATAGAATCATCTCTGATGCGGTTTCAGGGCATTTGTCTAAAATCGAGTTAGCTTCTTTTATAACCAGTGTTAAAATAAATGAAATGGATCATGAAGAAATGACGGCTTTAACCTTAGCAGAAGCGAGAAGTGGGGCGGTCTTTAACTTCGGGATGGATGCGTATGATAAACATTCAACCGGAGGAGTTCCTGGCAATAAAGTATCTCTAGTGATTGTACCAATTGTCGCTACTGCTGGTTTAACGATCCCAAAAACCAGTACTCGTGCTATAACATCCCCTTCAGGGACTGCAGATAGTATGGAAGTTTTAGCTCCAGTTGCTTTTAAATCTGAAGAATTAAAGGAGATTGTCTCTAAAGAAAAAGCCTGCATAGTGTGGGGCGGTGCTTTAGATATTTCCCCTGCTGATAATATATTAATTGAGATTGAGCGTCCTTTACATATGGATCCTGTAGGGTTAATGATACCGTCAATTTTAACAAAAAAACTTTCTATGGGAGTTAAGAAATTGGTATTAGACATTCCAGTTGGCGGAGGAACGAAATTTCCGACTCCTGATGATGGAAAAAATTTTGCTTATATTTTTAAAGATATTGCCCGAAATGTAGGAATTGAAGCTGAGTGTGCCTTGACATTAGCACATCAACCTATTGGACACTGTATTGGACCTGCGATTGAGGCTAGGGAAGCTTTAACGTTATTGAGAGACTACTTCGCAGGACCTAATTCTCTGATTGAAAAGTCAACATCCTTAGCAGGAATACTACTTGAAATGGGAGGAAAAGCAGAAAAAGGAAAAGGTCAGAATCTGGCAAAAGAAATTTTAAAATCCGGAAAAGCTTATGTAAAAATGAAGCAAATTATTGAAAGTCAGGGGGGTGATCCTAATATTTTACCGGATGATATTGAATTAGGTCCATATGAGAAAGAGTTTAAGGCTACCAAGGAGGGACACATTACTGAAGTGAATAATGCGATAATTAATCAAATTGCAAAAGCAGCTGGCTGCCCAAATTCTAAAACTTCAGGTGTAGAAATTTATAAAAAACAGGGAGCGCGAATAAAAGAAGGTGATTTAATTTTCAAAATTTATTCACATAGCCTTTCAAAATTGAAAAGGGCAGAAAAAATATACAATTCCACTGGTGGACCTATCATTCTTGGAGGGATGATGATTGAGAGAATCTAGAGTAAGTTTAACCTGTTTTTAGTTTATCATTTTATTTTCCAAATAAATATCAATATAGGAATCCTCATTTTAAATGCTCAAAGAACTCCCATCAATTTCTAAAGTATTTTTAAAGAAATGAATGAGTCTTATCTTATTTTTATTATAAAGTTGATTGAAAGAGTTTAATATTTTATAATATTATTAAACCTATTGATTGTGAGAAGAAAAACGAAATATGGTTAGATCCCCTAAGACAATCTATGAGGATTTGAATAAAGGTAAAATAGATAAGTTATCAGCTTCTGAAGTTCTGATCTCACTAATTGAAAACGTTGATGATATAGATGTTAGGTTAGAAAGTATTAATACATTACAACAAATTAACTTCAAGAATGATAAGATATTCTCCATATTAGAAAATCTTCTACTCTCTGATTCTAATGAAAATGTACGAAATTTAGCAGCTAAGGCTTTAACAGGTTTATTTGAGCAGAAAGCATTACCTCCATTAAAATGGGCATTGGAGCATGAAAAATCATTAAATTGCTTAACAAATGTTATATCTAATATAGGCAATATCAATGATAACAAAGCTAAGTATGTCATTTTTAATAAAATAAATGAAATTAACAAAAAAAAATACCGATATAACCTTAAAATCACATTTAAAGAAAGTAATATAGACTCTCTTTCAAATAAAGAGCTCGCTGAACTACTTATCGATTATTATATAATCTCTTCTTTAAAAATTAGATTTGGCTATCTTAAATTTGAATCTAATAAAAGTGGTTCAGTAATAAGTTTAGATTTATCAAACGTAGATGTACAGAGTATTAATAAATTAACTAATTATTTAGAATCTATATTATCTCTCTCTTTTCTCAGAAATCTGGATTTAAGCAACAATAATTTAATGAGATTACCATTAAAAACGGATAAAGTATCGTCTCTTGAAGATTTAAATTTAAGTTATAACAAATTAATCAAACTTCCAGAATCAATACACACTCTAAAATCCTTAAAATCCTTAAATTTAAAGTTTAATAAATTAAGAACTCTGCCTGAGCCTATTGGCACACTCTCAAAACTCGAATATTTAAATTTACGATCAAATAAAATTAAAATTCTTCCCAATTCAATTGGTTCTATAAGAAGACTTAGAATTTTAGATTTACAGGGAAATAAGCTTGAACACATCCCTAATTCGTTAACTCATCTTAAAAATCTAGAAGAACTTCAATTAGGGGGAAATAATTTTACTGAAGTTCCTGAAAGCATTAAAACTCTAAATTCATTGAAATCATTAGGATTGGGAAGAAATAAATTGTCTATTCTTCCAAAATGGATTAAAGATCTTGATTCTCTGAAAGAGCTGGATTTACATGATAATCTTTTGATTAGTATTCCTAATAGAAATTCATTACCTCCTTCTCTTGAACTGTTGAATTTTAGAAATAACAATCTCAACTCACTTCCAAATTCAATATCCTATCTTACTTCTCTTAAAAAGTTAAATTTATCTTGGAATAACCTCACGGAGCTTCCAGATTGGATAGGTACTCTTACATCTTTGATAGAATTAAATTTATGGGGTAATAAATTAAAAAGTCTTCCGGAATCGATTAAAAATCTTAAATCACTCAAAATTCTTTATTTAAATTTTACAAATATAAAGGAGCTTCCTGACTCAATAAAAATTCTGGAAAAGAATGGGTTGATAATTAATTTATAGATTTAAATTCTAAATCTCTTAATAGAATATCAAGTTTTTAGATCTATAAAATAAAATCATAACTTTAAAAAAAATAAGGTAATTAATAGAAATAATGGAAATTTCTCCAAACCAGATTTACAAAGACTACACTGACAAAAATTTAGCTGCTATGGCAGCTGTGGCTCAATTAATTTCATTAATTGACAACTCAGAGAGTGCTAACATTAGAATTGAAAGCATAGAATTCTTAGAAAGAATTGGTTCTAAACACGACAATGTATTTAATCATTTAGAAAATCTATTGATATCTGATTCTAATGAGAATGTAAGAAATAAAGCAGCTAGGGCTATAAAAAAACTCTTTATTGATAAGGCTTTTGAACCAATGAAATGGGCTTATCAACATGAAACATCAATGAATTGTTTGATCACAATTATTTCAACTTTAGGTGAAATAAGGGACCAAAAATCTCAAGCCTTTTTAATTAATATAATAAAGAAAATTGATAATCATCAATTTAGAAAAACTATCAATGAGTTTTTAAAAAATAAAGATAATAGAAGTCTGTCTAACCAGATGCTCGCTGAAATTATTAACAATTATATTGTAATTAAATATTTTGAAGATAAATTTTCAAAAATCAGCTATATATTTCATAATGGATACGTTATTGAATTCGATCTATCTTGTATTAGTAGCAATATTTTTGGATGGAATATTTTAAAATATTTACCGGAGTTTATAAGTGTCTTAAAATACCTAAAGAAACTAGATTTAAAAATTAATAGAATCGCATTATTGCCAACCTCAATAGGTTCTCTTTCATCATTAAAATACTTAGATTTGAGCAATAATGTCATTAAGCGTTTACCAGAATCAATTGGTAATTTAAATCTATTAGAATTTCTTTATCTAAGATATAATAATTTAATAAAGATTCCCATATCTATTGGGTTATTAAAGAATTTAAAAATATTAGATTTAAGACACAATAAATTAACATCTCTTCCAGATACCATTAGTAATTTACGTTCTTTAGAAGTATTGGACCTCCATGGAAATCAATTAAATGAACTACCAAACTCTTTAAAAGACTTTTCATCTCTTAAGAAATTAGAACTCGGTTTAAATAATTTAAAATTTCTTCCTGATTGGGTAAAAAATCTTCACTCTTTAAAGAAATTGGGATTGGGCGGGAACAAATTATTATTTAAACTTCCTGAATGGGTTGGTTCATTACCCTCCCTTTTAGAATTAAATTTATATGATAATAATCTTAAAGAACTTCCAGAATCTATAGGCTCATTAATTTCTTTAGAACAATTAACATTACGGAATAACCAACTTACTACCTTGCCAAAATCTTTTAGAAATTTAACTTCTCTTAAGAAACTTAATTTGAGTTGGAATAACTTTACTACCCTTCCAGATTGGATTGGCTCTCTTACTTCCTTAGAAGAATTAAATTTATGGGGAAATAAACTAAAAAATCTTCCTGATTCAATTGGGATTCTCACATCTCTTAAGGTTTTAAATTTAAATTTTAATAAATATATCACAGAACTTCCCGAATCAATTAAAGAGTTACAAAACAATGGGCTTACTATCTATAAATAAAAGTTATCCGTGAAATGAAATAAAACCATTAATTTAAAAAAACTAAATCAATTTTCTTTCATAATGGAGTTAACCCCCGGTAAAATCTACGAAGAGTACAAAAAAAATAAAATCGATAAAAGGACTGCTGCTGATTTATTGTTTTCTTTGATAGATAATAGTGATAAAGAAATAATAAGAGTTGAGAGTATTAACCAATTAGAACATATTGGGGTAAATGATGTTAAAACATTCAAACATTTAGAACATTTACTAATTTCAGACTCAAGTGAAAAGGTAAGAAATACTGCGGCTTTAATGCTTAGAAATCTGTTTTTAGATAAAGCATTGGAGCCAATGAAATGGGCGTTAAAACACGAGGATTCACCGTCATGCTTAAAAAGTATTTATTTAACTCTTATGAAGATAATTGACAATATTATTATAAAAGAAGATGATATCTCCAAATTAGTATTACTTACCGAAGTAGAGAAAATTGAAAATAAGGAATTCAAAATCGGATTTGAAACATTAAGTGAATCGAAGAGTATTGAAAGGTTCACTGTCATGGAATTAGCAGAGATTCTAATTAATTACTTGACCTTTTTATTCCTAAAAAAAACTTATTGGCGGCTGAAGTTTAAAATAGAAAAATGTAAAATTATAGAATTAGATTTTATTTTTAAGGGATTAACACACTTACCAGAAGCCATAAGGAATCTCACGTCTCTTAAAACACTAATTTTTAGATATAATCAAATATTTGAATTACCAGAATGGATTGGATCCCTGAATTTGCTTGAAACTTTAAATCTTAATGTTAACAATATAAAAAAACTTCCTCATACAATAGGATCACTAACATCTCTTAAATTTTTGTCATTATGGAAGAATGAAATTAATTCTCTTCCTGATACTGTTGGTTTGTTAACAGCATTAGAATTCTTTAATCTAAGAATAAACGATTTGAAAGAATTACCAAAAACTATTGGAAATTTAAGTTTACTTAAAGAACTAAATTTGCACGATAATAAGTTAGAAGAGTTACCCTCTTCAATAGGATCTTTATCCTCATTAGAAAATCTTAATTTGAGTTGGAATAATTTAATAGTTATTCCAGAAGCTATCGGTTCACTTGATTCACTAGAAATTTTAGATTTGGAGCGAAATGAATTGATATCCATTCCTGAATCAATTGGTTCTCTAAAATCCTTAAAAATATTAAATTTAAGTGATAATAAATTAGAGGGGCTTCCAGAAACTTTAGGATCGCTATCATCACTTCAAATTCTTAATCTCTCTAGAAATTATTTGAAAACAATTCCAAAATCATTGATTAAAATATCAAATTTAAAGGAGTTATATTTAGCTGATAATAAATTAAATGATATTTCAAATATAATAGAAAAATTGGAAAATAATAACGTGAAAATCTATTCTTAAGTATAAATGAAATTTATTGCGTTTCATAAAGTTGTTTTATCTCTTTAACAGTTGTTATATCTTTAGGACCTTTTTCAGGGCGTAAACGTTGAAATACAGGAAACCTCATCGAAAATCCTAAGGAGGGAAACTTTTCACTCACAGTAATCTCATCTCCGATTATTTCTATTACTATTTCTGGTTTAAACCATACATCTGGAGTATCTTCACATTGTATATGTTTTGGTTTCGCATTAATTTCATATTGCTTCATATCTTTCATTAATTTTTCCATTATATCATCAGTCCATCCTGAAGCAACGCGAGTAAAAGCTTCAAAGGAATCGTTTTCAGGATTATAAACCGCTCCTATATAAGTACCATAAACTCCTGTTCTACGCCCTCTCCCATAAAAAGCTCCTATTAAAGCAACATCCACAGAATCCTTTAATTTTCCGCCTTCTAATCCTTTTAACTTTAACCATAGAAAACCCCGATTTCCTGCTTGATATATCGAACCTTCTTTAACAGATTTAGCCATTATTCCTTCGGTACCTTCTTTTCTTGCCATATTAAAAAAATCTAAAAGTTCATCTGTGGAATTGATTGAAACTGATTTTACTAACCTTAAATTATCTTTCTCAACTATTACCTCTTCAAGTTTTTCTCGCCGTTTTGGAAGGGGTTTATCAATATAAGATTCATCTTTATACATTAAGAGATCAAATAAAAAAACACATACAGGCACTTCTTTTGAAATATTTTCAATATCATAAATGCGCCTCCGCTTACTTAATACCTGAAAAGGTAACATTTTCTCATAAAAGGGATCCATCGCAACGACTTCTCCTTCAATAATAGCACTATCAATCTTAACATTTTGTTTTATTGTTTCACATACATCAGGATACTGACTTGAAATATCTAATAATCTTCTTGAGAATAATGAAATTT
>CAZRKO010000031.1:6099-11562 GCA_964600445.1 uncultured archaeon | reverse complement strand
AAATAAAGATTAAAGATTGTTATGAAGATTTTATTAATTCATTCGGACGGCGTAGAAGTTATTAAACAAAAACCAGCTACAAGCAAACCTCAAAAATTTCCCGAAAAGAAAATTAAAATGGATGGTTTGGTCCTTGTAGCGTATGTTTCTGTAGAAGATCAAGATACTTATGATACTGATATAATTGCAAAGCAAGGAGCTGATGTTATTGAGGAAGCAATACTTCTAATAACCGGATTTCCCGAAAAAATCCGTGAGAAAAATGAGGAAATTAGAAAACATAATAAAAAAATAGAATCTGGAGAAATCAAGGGAAAGCCTAGAAATTTAGTCGAATTAATTAAAGAAAGGGATATGTATCGAGTTGATAAAGTACTGGTTTATCCATGGGCTCACCTATCAAAATTCCTGAGTAATGATAATAACGCAATGGAAGTGTGCCCTAAAATTGCTAAACTATTGGAAGAAAAAGGAATCGAGGCAAAATTTTCTCCATTTGGATGGTATAAATCTTTTAAAATTAATTGTATCGGTCATGAAGTTGCTGAAATGTATAGAGATGTGAAATTATATATTCAGCCAGAGGAACATATTACTAACGCAGTATTTAAAGTCATAACACCTCAAGGTAAAGAATTAGACATTAAATTTGACAAGGATAAAAATGTCTTACCATTAAAAGAAATTAAAGATGAAAATTTTCATGCATTTTTAAAGTCTGAACTAGGTTCTAGGAGAGTAGATGAGGGAATTGAACCCGCCCATATAAAGGTGATGCTGGAATTTGAACTAGTTGATTTCGATGAAAACAGCGATAAAGGCAATTTGCGCTGGTATACTAAGGGGGTAATCATGAAGAATTTGATTAAGAATTTCATAGATGATAGATTAATAGACTTTGGGGCCCTTCTCATAGACACCCCTTTAATGTATTCTGTAAAAAATAAGAAATTAACAGCACAAACCGCTAGATTTCCTGCAAGAAGTTATTGGGTTGAATCAGGAAATAATAGATTCATACTTAGATATGCTTCTGATTTTCTCTTGTTTGACATGGTAAGTAAAATGAATTTAAAACCAGGTTACTTTCCTTTAAGATTGTACGAATGGGAGCAATATGATTTTCGCCGTGAACAAGAGGGGGAATTAACGGGTTTAAGAAGATTGCGTGGATTTCTCATGCCTGACCTTCATACTCTATGTAGGGACTTAGAATCTTCTATCATCGAGTTTAGAAAACAATATGAATTAATAAAAAGGTTATTAGATGATTTGGGTATTCCTTCTTATGTCATTTTTCGAACAACCCAGGAGTTTTATAAAGAAAATAAGAAATGGATAATTGAGTTAATAAAATCTGAAAAAGAACCAGCATTGTTAGAATTGTGGGAACAAAGATATTATTATTTTGTATTAAAATTCGAGAGGCCCGTACTTTCTGCTCAAAATAAGAGCGCAACCTTATCCACAAATCAGATAGATGTGGAGAGTTCTCTTGAATACATGGTTGATAATGAAGGTAAAAAAAGACAAAAATATAATATTCATTTTACAGATGTGGATGGTCAAATTAAATATCCCATCATTCTTCATAATTCACCAACAGGGGGGTTAGAGAGAGTTTTATGGGGGTTAATTGAAACCGCAGTAAGAAATAAAGATAAAATCGTCCCGGGATTTAAAACATGGATTGCCCCTGTTCAAGTGAGATTGCTCACCGTAAATGATAAACAAAATGAATATGCAGAAAAAATCTTAGATGTTCTAAATAGGGAAGGATATAGAGCTGATTTTGATGATAGAGAAGAAACTTTAGGAAAAAAAATAAGACAAGCTGAAATCGATTGGATTCCATACATTGTTATTTTAGGAAAAAATGAGGAAGAAGGTGGAACAGTTTCTATTCGAAAGAGACTCATCGGAAAACCTTTCGGACCTAAAAAAAGTACATCTGAACAATTCAATAATATTCAGCTTGAAGAATTCTTAGAAATGCTTGAAGAAGATACAAGGGGTTTTCCAAAGCATAAGCTTCCTATCCCATTTAGGAAGTATTCTACTAAAGTATCATTTCGTAAATAACAAAAATTAATTTAATTTACAAATCAAGTAAGTTGGTTAATAAACAATGCCAAAATTAACAAAAATTAAAGCTATAATTTTTGATTTAGGTGGCGTAATTGTAGAATTAGATTTTTCAAATTTTTACAATAGAATTATTACGCTATCACCATTAAATAAACCTCAAACTCCGATTATGTTGGAATTCTTCAGACAATCAGATATTTACCATAAAGGAAATATGAGTGATGATGAATTTTACCAGCTTTCCTGTGAATTACTACAAGTCTGCGAATTAAATCAACAGGAATTTTTTGATGCGTTTAATAGCATAATTTCGGGTCATCCGAATCATAGCATCATAGAAGTGCTAAAAAAATTAAAAAATAGTAATACCTATAAGATAATAGCTTTATCAAACGTAAATTCAAGTCATTGGAATTATTTATTAGATCGAAAATGGGGTTTTCTTGAATATTTTGATGAGTTGATACTTTCTCATGAAGTTCACATGACTAAACCTCAAAAAAAGATTTTCCTGTATGCAATTGAAAAAGCGGGATGCAAACCAGAAGAGATTTTATTAATCGATGATGGTCTTAATAATGTGGTATCGGCCAAGCAATTAGGAATAGTAGGAATTCATTTTACAACTGTGGAAGATTTACTTGAAGAATTAAGAAATTTAGGGATAATAATTAATTGAAAGAAAGTTTAGAATAAAAAAAACTTGAAAAACTAGAAAAAAAATTAGAGTTAGACTATCAGCTATTCAATTAAAACATTCTCGAGGCATGCTTTTGCAATCTTTTTAAACACTAACTCAACATTATCCCCTGTTTTTGCTGATGTTTCTAAATATTCACCGCCTAACCTTTTTGCTAAATCTTCTGCCTCTGCTTGATCAACTTGGCGTTTTAAATCTGATTTATTGCCCAAAATTATCATGGGAATTGATTTTTTTACGGTTTTTTTAATAGAACTTACCCATCCCGGTAATTTAAGTAAAGACGGTAAATTATCAAGTGCAAAGACGCCAAGGGCCGCATTACTCCCTTTAAAATAGATTGTTCTAAGCTTTGCGAACTGGGCTTGACCCCCAATATCCCACAATAATAATCTGAGGTTTATATCATCGATTTTTATATCCTTAATAAGAAAATTTGTCCCAATTGTCTTGATTAAATTTTCCTCAAATTTATCTTGTACAAAACGAATTAATAGCGAGGTTTTACCAACTCCACCCGCGCCATAAACACAAATCTTAAACTTATACGCTTCCTCAATACTAGATATCTTTATAACCTCTCTTTAAGTTATTTTAAATTGATATTGATTTTCTTTTTCTTCTAATATTTGATCTATTTCCGAATATTTATATGTTTATTCTATAAATACTTCACTAGAAATTATTTTAAATCTTATTTTAAAAAATAAAGCTATTACCAGAATTTATTCTAAAAGTTTTAAATATGTTTTTGTATCGGACTTATTTCTCTTTATCTTTTTTTCTAAGCCCTTTAGTTTTTTCCTTTATCTTTTTCCCTTCCTTTTTAATGAAATCTTCTGTTTTTTTAATTTCTTTAGATATAAATTCTTCCGTTTTTTTGATCTCTTTCACTAGAAATTCTTCCGTCTTTTTAACTTCCTCTTTAACCTTTTCTCCTGTCTTTTGCCCAATCCTGCCGATTTGTATCATGAACCATTCAGGAGAGCCAATTCCCTCGCCATACTCATTCCATATATACATAAAGAATCCCATAAATCCCAAATAGCTCAACACGACGAAGACTATAATCACAATATTAAATTGATTAGGGAATAGTGGAATAAACATATAATGAACAAGAAATAAGCTTAAAGATATTTTTCCGTAGTAAATTAACATGCTCGTAAAAGAGTTGTCTATTTTCTTAATATCAATAAGATAGAAGCATACAGCAATAATTAAAAGAGCAGCACCTATGTTATAAAACATATTTCCTATTGTACCTCTAATTAAGAATGCAGGCAATCCCGGGAATTTATAATAATCTTGTTGATTCATAATTTCTAATAATCTTAAATGTGGATATTCTGATTCTACTAACGTTTCTGGAGTTTGTAATTGCCAACCAGTTATTACACCAACAACTACAAGAATAGTTCCCCATATTATAAATTTTTTTAATAATTGCCTGTATGCAACCTCACTTCCATCTATCATTGCCTCGAAAAGATATTCACCGAATATTGTTGATATAAAACATATAGATAACCATGGTAGAAGTGTTAATTCAGGAGCAGGTGAAGTTATAATGAAATGTAAAACAAATATAAATAGACTTGAGTCTTTCCCGATGTAAAGATACAATCGCAAGGTTGGCGAGATCAAAATAATAATTATCCCAATAATTGCTCTAAGCCATTTCTTAAGTTTTAAAGCGTAATATGAAGCTATTTGGGAGAATCCTATAAACATTAGAATATTCCAACCCCAAAGATTTAATGGAAAAGGAATGTCAGGTCGCACAATACTTAATCCAATAATATTAAAGAGCATTCCTATTACCATAATCGAAATTCCCCGAGAAAAAATTCGAGCTCGTATAACTTTCTCGGGAAGTTTTCCTGTTTTTTTTCGAATACTAAAAATTACACTAAGAGCACTAAGAAAGACAAACAATGAAGGTCCTAGAAAATCTAATCCAGAAAGAACCAAAGCGCTTAAAAATTGCCAGTCTGGGTCGAACCATATTTGTGTTGTGTGATACGCAATTATCATGATGATTGCGAATCCCTTCACGAGATCCAAGGAATTAATTCTTTGGGGGCTGGCATAATCCCGCATTTCTTCAACTGGTATATCTTCTTTCAAAACACTAATAAGATCTTGTGATTTGGTATCCTTTTCTAAGCTGTTTTCATATGACATTTTTATTAATAATAATAGATCGTTTTCCTATAAAAACTTAAAAAAAATTAATATTTGCTGAATTTATTTTTTAATTATTTATTTGATTTAAATTTTTAAGTCACAATTAATATTAATTGGATGTTCACTAATATATATATTTCAGATTAATAGAATTTTACAAAAATAGCAAAGCAATGACTCCAATAAATTATAAAGAGAAAAATTGGAATTTTCTCGATTTTAGATTTGTAGGCTTAGTTGGATCTATTTTACTAATAGTTTCTGAGTTTTTACCATGGTTTTCAGGATTTTCTTTATTTGATGCATATATTTTATATACGATTACAGCGGTAGAAGAATCATTTATATTTTTATTTCCGCTAATCAGCGGTATTATTTGCTTAGTAGCAAGTCTTTTAATTATTTATAATCTTGAATACAAAATTAATTCAGTTATTATTACGTTTATTGGTTTAGGTTTTCTTACCCTTTTTTTGGTTGATTTT
>CAZRKO010000031.1:0-5999 GCA_964600445.1 uncultured archaeon | reverse complement strand
GGTACAATATATCATCATTTAGATTCTTTATCTCAATTACTCGAACAAGGAAAGAATAAAAAGTATTATCTTTCAGATTTAGGGATGCATGCATATCACTCTCTAAAAGAAAATATAGAAATAATAGAATCTTCAAAATTTTCAAAAGGAGAGTTTAACTCTCCTCTTTTTAAATTCCTCTTTGCTCTAACACCTATAAAATTTATTTCATTTGAAGAAAAGGACAAAAGATATAATACAATAATTTCGGCTGTAATTTTAATAATGGGAACAATTTTATGTGGTTTAAATGGATTATATTCATTTTTATTGTTTTTTATTATGACACCAGAAGATATTTATAAATTACCGCTTATTTCTCACATATTTTTTTCAATAGTCTTCATTGCAAATTTCCTAATTTATTTTTTGCTTGTGGAAATTTGTTGTCGCTTATTCTATAGAAAAAAGGAAAATACTTGGAACCTTTTTCTCTCTTTTCCTATTATATTATATCCGATTGTGATTTATTTATTAATTCATTTCATTTTGCTATCTACAGGATTGATTCAAATAACCTTTTTTAATTTTCTAGACATCGTATTGCTGATTTTTTTTCAGATTTTATCATTATGGCTTTTAACTTACAATTTAAAAGTTAGTAAGGGTTTGAAAATTGAAAGAGGTCTTGTTATTGCTTTATTGCTTCATTACGGCAGCTTTACTATTGTGTTGTTTTTATCTATTTAATTACTACGAAATATTTTGTATTTAGAATATCTTTAATTTCAGCAAGTCGTTTTCGGGAGTAGGTAATATCTTTCTCTTTTGTAGCTATAAAACAGGAAAAAGGAATTTTATTAGTTTGATTTGATTTATTAAATGAAATAGGGGGAGTAACAAATTCAGGTATTTCCGTTAATAAGTTAGGAATCATAAAATCTTTAATTTCATTAATAGTCTTATCTCCTACATATTCTAATTCTAGCCTTTTAAAAATAGAGTGATTTTGGATCTCAATTCTCTTGATATCTTGAAAGTTAGAGTAATTATTAATAATAAATTCTACAGGGTTGGCATTTAAAATATTTCTAATTCCAATATAAGAGGTTGTTAGTCTTGGATTTATTTCAATAAAAGTTAGAGAATCTTTATTTTTTATGAAATCTATTCCAAAATAGCTATTAAACATGGATAGATCTAATTTTCCAAGAGTTTCTGATAACGTATTTTTAATCTGTTTATAATTCTCTACTGGAGTGTATCCACCAAAATATTCCGAATCGCCATTTGAATTTTTAATATTAATGTCTTGATAATTTATACTCAAAATCAATGGAGTTATATGAGGTTGCTTAGCATTTATTGGAGGGCCTACTAAAGAAACACTTAAATCTTCCCCTTCAATATATTCTTGAAGGATATATTCTCTATTATGGTCAATATTCGCTTCTGATTCTTTAAAGAAATTGTAAATCTGATTTTCTTCTTCAAAATAATATATCGACTCAGCACCAACGCCATCTAATGGCTTTAAAACTATTGGCGAGTTAAATTTTTTAAACTTTTGAATGATAAACTCTACATCCAAACCATTTTTTAATGGTATTAGATAAGTTTTTGGTGTTTTTACATTATTACTTTTAAAATAATCATAGGTTTTAATTTTTGATGAACCTAACTGAATTCCTTCTAAACCAACGCTTAAAAGCTTTTTATTTTCCCCTTTTACAATTTTAGTTAGATCATATAATATATTCGAGAATTCGGGTGCTACAATAAAAGTATAATCACAATTTTTCACTGATTCTTTAAAAATACTAATATAATTATCGTCTGCTTTTATATATTGTAAAGAATCAGCTTCTAAATAGTGTGATAAAAAGGCAATTCTCTCATCTAATAATGTAGTTATTTCAAAATCCATTTTTTTAAAATCTGCGATGATTGATCTTAACATACCATATCCTTCGCAAAATAATGATGAGGGTATTTTGACTTGATTAAACCCGCCACCAGAGACAAATTCAAAAATATAAATCCTATTACCACTCATTTTTAATAAATAATTTCATGCATGGATATTTATAGATTATTTTGAAACTGAAAAAAATATCTCAAATTTAATAAAAAATAAAAAATAAAAAAAATATAACTCAAATTTAATAAAAAAAGGTATTGATTTTATGTCGGTTTTTCCTGATGAAACAATGCAACGCATTCGTTTCCTACATTATTCTATTAAAAAAGTAGAAGAAGCTTTAGAAAAAGAAGAAGAAGATTACTCATTAGACGACCTCAATCTTGTATTAGAATACACTATGATTCTAAACATAAATTATAAAAACGAGAGTCATAAAAAAATCCTAAAAGAATTGGATATCACCCCTTCTTTTCATGATTACGTAGAAAATAGAGATATTGATATTGATGACCTTATGTTTGAATGTGCTCGGTCTTTATGGGTTTTAGCAAGAGCGTACTATCACCTTTCAGAAAATTATGAAGAGGAAGAAGATTGGGAAAGCTCCATTATTGCTATGGTTGAATGTAGCAAGATATATAAAACTGCAGCCTATTTTAGTGCAGCCACAGTCTATCAAAATGATAAGGGTACTCTAATATCTGCTGAACAGTTAGAGTTAAACTCAGAAGAGGCAAGAGTAATGGCTCAGAGTATAGCAGCATCATGGGAAGAAACTAAGAATAATATATATTTTGCTTCGAAATTATATTCAGGCCTTTCTTTGCTTTCAAAAAGACTTTTCTACCTTAGGAAGCATGAAGAAAAGAAACGTCAAAAGATAAGGGCTCAATTTCATTATGATATGGGCAGAGCTTGTCATTTAAAAGCCATAGCCTCATTAGAATCCTCTATAGCGCCTATTAATAAGGAAAAAGTAAGAAAACTGAAACAGAAAGCTCAATTTTATTATTTGAAGGCTAGAGCTATTTGGGAAAGCATGCTCGACAATTTAAAAGACCTTAATTCAGAGGAAAAAGATAGCATCGGAAATAATATCTCTGTTGTTAAAGAAAACATAAATGAAATTGACGATGAAGTCTTAGATTATGACGAGATAAAAAGAATTCAGGATCCTGAGCCAATAATTATTATACCTGAAAATTTGGCACCATTCGTACCTAAAAGTACTGTCTATCTAACTAAATTCATTCCAAAAGATCTTAATATTAAACGATTTAAGAATTTTCAACGTAAAAAGTTAGAAAAGAAAATTCCCTATAGTAAAAAAGAAAAGCTCCGAGACAAAAAAGCGGGAATAATAAGAACGATTAACGAGTTGAAAATTTTAAAGGAAAATAAGGAGATCGATCTTGAAAAATTTGCGGACCTTATGGAAAAGTATTCAACAAAATTAGAAATGATAGATACTGCTATCGAAAAGTTAACTAAATCATAGCTCTAATCCGATTGCCCAGGATGAATTCTCTCTCTTTTATATAAATAAAATCTTCAATTTCTAAATTGATATAGGGTCTCAGTAGAATTGATCCCATCACAAATGTGAGTGAAAATATAAATATTAATAAAGCCAAAGAGGGTAAACCTTCTCGAAAATCTTTAAAATCCATATTAAAATAAATCTATGAAATCTGTAATTAGTTTATTAATAAATATTAGCTGTTTGTGAAATTAATAGTCATGGAAACGTATTAAAATTAATAAAATTTGAATTATTTATGTCAAAGGAACAATTAATATTACTCGAAAAAATCTCTGAAAAACTTTCTGATTTGATTTATCTAAATGGAATTATTGCAACAGAACTAATAAAAATTACAGAAAATACAGCAACCATTCGTCGCGGTGAAGAATTTTTAGATAAGACTTCTTGCCCCTCTGAACATTATGAATTAAATGAAAAAATAATAAATACATTAAAAAAATACGCAAAAAAGCCAGGGGATCTAGCAGGCTTAGAAAAACATGTTTTAAAACATATAGAATAATCCGGTCGAATAATAAAAATGCCAAATGATTTTGATAAATTTGTAGAGAATCTTCAAAAGGAAATAATCAAAAAGGAAATTGAAGATCACAATGAGAAAATTGTTAATTTATTTCATAATCCTCAAAATTGGGGAAAACCTCCCAAGAAAGATATATCGGTGTTTGAAGAAAATAGAGGAGGCCCTAAAAATTATTTTTTAGGATTATATTTAAAAATAGAGGATAATATTATTGTTAAAGCAAATTTTATAACAGATGGTTGCGGTGTTATGGTAGCTACTGGAAGCCAAACTACATTATTAATAGAGGGCAGGACTATAGAATATGCTGAAAATTTAAAGGAAATAAACCTAGATGAAACATTAATGGGTTTACCTGATGATGAAAAACATTGTGCTGAATTAGCCATAAGAACATTAAGGTGTGCAATTCAAAAATATAAAAATATTTTATAATTTTACAATTTTACAATTCATAATGGAAGATCTACAAATCGAAAATATTGACATTCCTATCAAATCGGATAATATTAATCTTAAAGGTTCTATATATTATTCTTCTAAAACTCCTTCAAAAGGAACATGGATTATAAATTTGGCCGGTATGATGGACCATAGAGAAAGTTATTTTGTAAAGTTATACACTGAAAAATTCGCTAAGGCAGGGTATTATGTGTTAGCTTATGATTATAGAGGGCATGGAGAAACTGCAAAGCAGACCGGTAAAAACGTGCTAAAGATGATACCTGAAATCTTCACCGATTTCAATGAAGTATTAACTTGGATTATAGAGAATCAATCTCATAGGCTATTAGATGAGAAAATAGCGCTATTTGGAAGGAGTTGGGGTGGTGCAATAATTTTAACGCGAGGTTTTATTGACGAGAGAGCCAAAATTCTTATTTCGCTCAGCGCTCGATATGATTATCATACAGTAGGGACAATTAAATTTCCCGAAGATATTGTGGAAAAAGTTAGTCCTAGATATTTTTTGAAAAAAGATCCTAAAAATGATGAAAGGATTTTAATAGCACATTGTCGTGATGATCCACGAATACCTTTTCACAATGTTGAGTCTATAAAAGTACAACTTGGGTTATCAGAGGAAAACGTTATTGTATTCGACACCGGAGGCCATTCTTTTAAAGAGCATAGAGATGATATTTTTAAGAAATCCATTGAATTCTTAAAAAAACATATATAGAGAATCAATAAATTAATTATTTTTTTAATAAATTTTAAAGAAAGAATATACTTTTTCATTATGGAAAACATTCAAATCGAAAATATTGACATTCCGATAAAATCAGATAATGTCACCCTTAAAGGATCTATATATTTCACATCACGGACACCACCGAAAGCTCCATGGATAATTACATTGGCCGCTTTTGGGGGTCATAGAAAAACTAAATTCGTTAAGTCTTATAACGAAAGATTTGTTAAAGCGGGATATTATATTTTATCTTATGATTACCGTGGCCATGGAGAGACTGCAAAAGAAACAGGGGAATTATTCTCTAAAAGAGGATATCAAATGTATCCGAAAATTTATTCGGATATCAACGATGTGATCATCTGGATTTTGGAAGAGCAATCTAAAAGACTGTTGGATGATAAAATTGCATTATTTGGGAGAAGTTTAGGCGCCGCAATTATATTAACGCATGGCTTTCTTGATACTAGAGCAAAAATTTTAATTGCTTTAGCTGGCCGTTATGACTATGAAATTCATAGGATAAAATTCTCTAAAGAGATTATAAAAAAAATTAGTCCGAAATATTTTTTGAAGAGAGATCCTTCAAACAATGAACGGATTTTAATTGCTCATTGTCAAGATGACGATATAGTTTTGTTTGAGAATTATCTTCATATTAAAGAACTTCTCGGATTAAATGACGGGAATGCAATAGCCTTTGAAAATGGAGGACATTCATTTAGAGGGCATCGCGATGAAATTTTTGAGCATTCTTTAGAGTTCTTAAAAAAATTATAAGAAAAGGAGTAATAATTAATATATCAACTTATTAAAAAGTGTAAATTTAATG